>JBEEPK010000038.1:0-40456 GCA_041191145.1 Bacteroidota bacterium | reverse complement strand
AGAATCAAAACAAATCCTCTTGTGAATGCCTGAATATTATCCGCAAGATTCTGCAAGGGAGTATATCCTGCACCAATCGGAGCATTAAATGTCAAATGATGCAATGAATCAATCCCGGTATAAATGTACGGATCAGAAACATCATTGAACAATTCTGTTTTTCGCACTCTCTTACCCTTGTCCAAGCCATTGAGAATCATGCCATTCACATCCGCATATGAAGAAGCTAGGGGAGTAGATAAATGATAAGAAACAGGATTCATGGTTGAATCAACTTCCAAGCATAAATCCCATGAAGATGCTTTGTCAATTGAATATGATCGTTCTTCCAAAAAATTGATGCCATTTTGTTTGTTTGGCCCAATATAGAGTCTCCCGGAAAAGCGTGTTGCCGGTGCCCATGAAATTTCTATTCCTCTGCTGAGGGTATCCTGCGAGCGGGCGAGCAATCGGAATATATAGACCTTCCCCTCATTCAAGTCACGAATTGTACCAATTGAGTCACGACCAAATTGTACTGTCTTGATTATGCTTCTGAACTCATCCATTACTTGCACATCATAGCCAATCACACTTGTTCTCGAAGGTTTCCAAGACAATCGGATGGAGTTGGGACCAAATGATGTTGCTCTCAATTCGGAAGCGGGCTGCGGAATATTGATTGCAGGACTATTCCCCATATCACATGAATTGAGTAGTGTGCATAAAATTATGGCGAAAAAAGAAGGAAATAAGACTTTTTTACGTAAACACATATTGTCAATTGTTCCTATTGAAAATCAGCCCATGTAAATTATCCCCAAACGGCTGATAAAACACATGATTTTTCCTAATTTTGCAGTCTCGGAATTGTGTAGACCTTGCATTCCGTATGAATTCATCTTAGTCACTACATGAGCTTGACAATGAATATTTTCGATTCACTCGTGGATTATGGGCATGAAGAAGTGCTCTTTTATTCTGATCCAAAAACCGGTTTGCGTGCAATCATCGGCGTACATAATACTGTTCTCGGTCCTGCATTAGGCGGAACAAGAATGTGGAATTATGCCAATGATGGAGATGCATTGACCGATGTACTTAGACTTTCAAAAGGTATGACATATAAAGCGGCGGTTGCCGGCTTGAATCTTGGTGGTGGTAAAGGAGTGATCATTGGTGATGCACGCACTCAAAAATCTGAGGGTTTATTCAGAGCATATGGCAAAGCTGTGGAATCCCTTGGCGGACGATATATCACTGCAGAAGATGTGAATACCAATGTGCGTGATATGTCTTTCATCCGCACCGAAACACAATTTGTCACCGGTGTCGAAGGACCCGGAGGAAGTGGTGACCCATCGCCATTCACTGCCTATGGCGTGTATTGCGGTATCAAGGCAACAGCGAAAAAACAATTGGGTAAGGAATCAGTTTCCGGTATGACTGTAGCAGTTCAAGGTGCAGGAAATGTTGCAAGCTATGTTGTGGAACATCTGGTCAAAGATGGCGCAAAAGTATTGGTAACCGATATTTTTAAGGATAAAGCTTTGGCATTGGCTGATAGAACCGGTGCAATCTATGTTGAA
Organism: Bacteroidota bacterium; assembly: GCA_041191145.1. Taxonomy (GTDB): domain Bacteria; phylum Bacteroidota; class Ignavibacteria; order Kapaibacteriales; family UBA961; genus UBA961. Next base: position 38,888 of record JBEEPK010000038.1, on the reverse strand, counting down.
CCAGATACTATCCTCAGCGTGGAATGTGATATCCTTTCACCAAATGCGCTTGGAGCAATTTTGAATGATGATTCAATTCCGCAATTGAAATGCGCATTGGTTGCCGGTGGAGCAAATAATCAATTGGCAGATGAAAAGAAGCATGGAGCGATGTTGAAAGAACGCGGAATTCTCTATGCTCCTGATTATGTGATCAATGCAGGTGGTTTGATGAATGTTGCAAGCGAAGTGGATGGTTACAATAAAGAATCCGTACTCCGCAAAAATGAAGGTATCTATGATACGCTTCTCCGCATTTATGCAATGTCAGATGAAAGAAATATCCTCACTGTGGAAGCATCAAATGCATTGGCTGAAGAGCGCATTGCATCTGTTGCACATGTACACAGAACATATTCCGGAAAAACAGTCATCAATCGTTCACAATCTTCTCCTGGTTCATAATGGCCATCAAAAGTGAAGATTCTGCTTCTTTTCCTTTAAGCAATGACCGACAAATCGTCGGAACAAGAAGAAAAGCTCGTGAAAAAGTCATGCAATTATTAGTGGCTTGTTCCAATGATGAGATTGCATGGGAAGATGTTTTTCCGCATATCGTCAATCGTGATTTCAATTATAATGATCAGGAAACGGAGCCAAAGAAATTGCTCACTCCCGATGAAATCATGGAACTTGAATCCGATACGCGCATCAATTGGGGCGATGATGAGTTGATTTTCATCCGTGAATTAACTGCATTTACGCTCGAAGAATTGGAATATTCTGATGGACTCATTGAACGATTTGCTCAAAATTGGGAGCTTGATCGCATCGCATTGATCGATCGAATTCTCCTACGCATGGCAATTGCTGAATTGATTCACTATGCGCAGATTCCAACGAAAGTGACAATCAATGAAATCATTGAATTGGCAAAAGGATATTCCACTGACAAGAGCAATGTCTTCATCAATGGCGTGCTTGATGCAGTGGTACTTGAATTGACAAATTCCGAACGCCTCAAAAAAAGTGGGCGCGGTTTGCAAGATCATTAAGAGGATAAAGCAAAACCATGAAAGCGATCATCCCTGTTGCAGGAGTGGGAACAAGACTCAGACCTCACACATATACTTTGCCAAAAGTATTGTTGAATGTTGCTGGTAAACCAATTCTTGGCCATATCCTAGATGCACTTCAAGCTCATGAAATTGATGAAGCAACAATCATCGTCGGTTATATGGGCGATCTTGTTGAGGAATATGTTCGCAAACATCATACACTCAAAGTCAATTTCATTTATCAGGAAGAAAGACTCGGTCTTGGACATTCCATCTGGATTGCCAGAGAAAATATCTTGGGTGATGAACCCTTGCTTATCATTCTCGGTGATACCATTTTTGATGTGGATCTCAGTCTTGCCACAAATTCCGGTTTTTCCACGCTTGGCGTAAAAAGCGTTGAAGACCCCAGAAGATTCGGCGTTGTTGAAATGGAAAAAGGATTTATCTCAAGATTGATTGAGAAGCCTGAAAATCCAACAACAAATCTTGCTTTGGTAGGACTCTATTTCATCAATAATCCGACATTGCTTGTTAATTGTTTGGATGAAATGATCGAAAAAAATATTCGTACTCGTGATGAATTTCAATTGACCGATGCTTTGCAAATGATGATCGATCGCGGCGAAAAGTTTACGACTTTTCCCGTTGAAGGTTGGTATGATTGCGGAAAGCCAGAAACCCTTCTTTCAACGAATAGATATTTGCTCGATGGAATGTCAGCCCCAACACCAATTGATGGAACTGTCATTATTCCTCCGGCATTTATTTCATCCAAGGCACATGTGGAACGATCAGTGATTGGTCCTTATACCACTGTGGCGGCCGGTGCAAAGGTTGTTGACAGTGTGGTAAAAGATTCGATCATCAGTGATGGCGCAACGGTTACGGCTTCAATGCTGGAACAATCAATTATTGGCAATAATGCAATTGTCAAAGGTAAATTCTCCAGACTGAATGTCGGAGACTCTAGTGAGATTGATAGAAGTTAAGTTTTCATTCACAACTATTTTCTGAATACATGGCATATCTTTTTACATCTGAATCTGTGTCGGAAGGACATCCCGACAAAATTTGTGATCAAGTCTCCGATGCAGTACTCGATGCGGTACTAGAAGAAGATCCAACCGGAAGAGTTGCTTGTGAATGTTATGCAACTACAGGCATGATTGTGGTCGGTGGTGAAATCACAACGAATACATATATCGATTTACCGAAACTTGTGAGAAAAGTAATCCGAGAAATCGGATATACAAAAGCTGAATATAGATTTGATGCCGATTCATGTGCGGTGATCAATGTCATCAATAAGCAATCAGGTGATATTGCCCAAGGCGTTGATACAGGCGGAGCAGGTGATCAAGGAATGATGTTTGGCTATGCCTGCAAAGAAACACCTGAATATATGCCCGCTGCGCTCATGTACTCACATAAATTAGTTGAGAAATTGGCAGATATCAGAAAGAATCATCTTGAACTCATGCCATATCTCAGACCGGATGCAAAAGCACAAGTGACAGTTGCCTATGATGATGCCGGTAAAATCACAGGAGTAACAACCATCGTTGTTTCAACGCAACATGATCCCGGTGTTTCACAAGAGCAAATTGCTGAAGATATCAAGAAACATGTCATTCCATCAGTTATTCCTGCTGATATGCTGGGCCCTGATACCGTTTTTCATATCAATCCAACCGGAAAGTTTGAAATCGGTGGGCCACATGGCGATACCGGTCTGACAGGAAGAAAAATCATCGTTGACACTTATGGTGGAAAAGCTCCCCACGGTGGTGGTGCATTTAGCGGTAAAGATCCAACCAAAGTGGATAGATCTGCAGCATATGCTGCAAGACATCTTGCAAAAAATATCGTGGCTGCCGGCTTGGCTGAACAATGTACGATTCAAGTTTCCTATGCCATCGGCGTTAAAGAGCCTGTATCCTTGCTTGTGGACATGCATGGAACAGGGACGATATCTTCAGATGTAGTAAGTTCATTCATCATGAAGAATATCGATCTTTCACCCAAAGGAATCATAGAACGATTGAAATTGCAAAGACCTATCTATCGTGCCACTGCTGCCTATGGACATTTTGGTAGAAATGAATTTCCATGGGAACAGTTGGACTTGGTTCCAATGTTTTCATCGCTTTCCTAATTAGATTTTTTCACTTTTTATAGTTATTTACAATGTCTGTAGAAACATCCAATATTCCACAAAAGAATGAACAAGGTTCTTTCAGCGAAGTACAAGGTTCATATTGTGTTCGTGATATTTCTCTCGCAGAAGAGGGAAGAAAATTGATTGATTGGGCTGAAGCAAATATGCCTGTCATGATGCATTTTCGCAAAGAATTTGAAAAGACCAAACCATTTGCAGGTTATCGCCTCGCAGGATGTCTTCATGTTACCAAAGAAACTGCTGTTTTGATTGAGACATTCAAAGCCGCTGGTGCTGAAGTGTATTGGTCTGGATGCAATCCTTTGTCAACAAATGATGCGGTTGCAGCGGCACTCGCAGCAGCCGGAATTTCAATCTATGCATGGCATGGAAATCATGAAGATTTTTACTGGTGCATTGATCGCACGCTCGATAATAGACCACATCTCACATTGGATGATGGCTGCGATTTGATCAATACCGTTCATGAAAAAATGATTGAATATGCAAAAAATGATGTGATCGGTGGTACTGAAGAAACCACTACCGGCGTACATCGCTTGCGTGCTCGTTCAGCAGATGGCAAATTGTATTATCCTGTATTTGCAGTAAATGATGCAGAAACAAAATGGGATTTTGACAATGTGTATGGTACCGGTCAATCGACTCTTGATGGTATCCTTCGCGCAACTAGTGTGATGCTTGCAGGTAAGAATTTTGTTGTTGCAGGGCATGGACATTGCGGTGCTGGTGTTGCGAAAAGAGCATCCGGTATGGGCTCTAATGTGATCATTACGGAAGTGAAGGCTACTGCAGCAATCAAAGGCGTGCTTGAAGGATATGAAGTGAGAACTATGGATGAAGCTGCGAAAATCGGTGATATCTTCTGTACTGCCACAGGCATGAAGGATATCATTCGCAAGCATCATTTCGAGTCAATGAGAGATGGCGCAATTGTTTGCAATACAGGCCATTATGACTGCGAAATCAATATCGGTGAGCTTGATGAGATTTCAGTGAGCAAGCGTACGATTCGTCAAAACTGTGAAGAATATACACTTAAGAATGGCAATAGAATTTATGTTCTCGCAGAAGGTCGTCTTGTCAATTTGGCAGCCGCTGAAGGTCATCCATCAGAGGTGATGGACATGTCATTTGCCAATCAATTCCTCTGTCATGTGAAATTAGTTGAAGCTCATCGCGCAGGTCATAAATTGCCTGTTGAAGTGATTGATATTCCTGTTGAGCAAGATGAATATATTGCAGAATTGAAATTAAAGACAATGGGTCTTTCAGTTGATATACTCACTCAAGAGCAAATCGACTATGCAACTAATTATCAAGAAGGGACCTGATTCTCTTCATGATTAAGAACTTTGAAAAGGAATGCATTATTCATGCATTCCTTTTTTTATTTTCTCGGCAAACTCGAGGATGGCTTCTGCATTTGTCCGATGATTCACTTCCTGCATATGTAGTCGATGAATCGTTGATTGATCTCTTCTCGAAAGGCCAAAAGCATATGTATCATCATAATATCTTAAAGCAATCTCAAAACATGTATGCAAATCACCAGCTTTAATAGCCTCCAGTGCTTTACCTGCTTGTAAGCCGCCCAATCGTTTCCCAATACGAATGACGGCATCTTCTATCAAAGAAAAGTCTTGATCCACATATTGCTCCACAAGCCATTTCAATCGAGCTTCACGAGGAATATCAAGGAAAATGATAGGACTCGACCGAATGATGCCATACAATGTTTGAGGGACAATATTCTTTCCAATTTTTCTGCTTTCATCTTCAATCCACATGTGATTGATTGATTCACTAGGGTATGACATTGCTAATCGATTCTCGAAATATTCCTGCGATGTCTGCTCCGGACATCCAATGGAGCCAAAAGATGAACCTCTATGATGTGCAATTCCCTCCAAATCAATAATTGGCTTATGCATTGATTGAAGCTCATGCAAAATCTCGGTTTTACCAGAACCCGTATATCCACCAATAACAAAAGCCGGAAGGGGTCGCTCAAATGTTGAAAGCACATGATTCCTATATGCTTTATATCCTCCTTCCAATGTGAGGGCTTGAAAACCATAAAAATTCATGACCCATGCCATTGCCTCACTACGCATGCCACCACGCCAGCAATGAATGAGTATGGTTGAATCCTTCTGAATGCCATGGGATTGTGCCTTGAGAATATATTCATTGAGTTTTGGACCAAAAAAGCGAAAACCCAATTCGATTGCCGATTCTTTGGAAACTTGCTTATAAATGGTCCCAATTTCAGCTCTCTCGGCATCTGTGAATATTGGTATGCTTACAGCACCGGGAATATGTGCATGCGCATATTCGGATTCACTTCTGACATCAAATACAGTATGTGTTTTTGACAAATCCAGAAATTCATTCAGTGAAATACGGGTGTTTATTAGCGGTTTCATGCTGAAAACTACAGTTTTTATCTTATTTGAAAACACAGCTTCATGAAATAACTTCACCAGATAGTGAAATTCCGTTTGGGTGAATTCGGAAAAGTCTCTATCTTTGCATTCTGTTTTTACAGCTCGGTCCCATCGACTAATGGTTAGGTCACCACCCTTTCAAGGTGGCAGTACGGGTTCGAATCCCGTTGGGATCACTTCAAGGCATCGTTTTACGATGCCTTTTTTTTGTTCACTCCATTCCTTGGCACTTCTATTGCTTGGAAAACTTGTACTCATAATATTCTTGGAGCAGCATTTGAAACAGGGAAGAGAACGATTTGGTTTGATTTTTTCCATCAGTACATTTGTATTGATAATACTTATTGTTAGTCTTTTCGGCTGCAGATCTTCTGAGCCAATGTCCGAACCCGGCGAGATATCCCCGGCCGGACAAAAACTTGCAGAAAGATCTGCATTTTTGCGAGAGCATTCCTTTCTTCTCACATCTCCTTTTGCTCCACTCATTGATCCACTGCTTGATGCGGGCATGGATACTTTGTCATTATTGACTTTTCTGAAAGATCCAAAATTAAGATTCGAAGAAAGCTTGGTAAAAATCAATGTCACAGGTTATCGGAAAAAAGTAGATTATTCCCATAATTATGCACCCAAAGCGATAGCTTCATCCATTGCATTTCATAAAGAGCATATGTCAATTTTGAAAGAAGCTGAAAAAAAATATGGTGTGCCTTCTGAAGTGATCACTTCTATTTTATGGGTTGAAACCAAGTTTGGATCTTATACTGGTAAATACTATGTTCCGAGCGTCTTTTTTACGATCGCACTTGCAGCTGAGCCTGAGAATATTGAAAAGAATAAGCAAGCATTGAGAGCAGAAAATCCTCCGCCTGATGCATCTGAATTAGATTCATTGGATAAACGCATTATAGCCAGAGCACAGAAAAAAGCTAAATGGGCATTTGGAGAGATCTTGGCTTTGGATACCATCAGAAAGTTATATCATAAAGATTATACATCGCTTTATGGTTCAACAGCAGGAGCATTCGGTTGGAGTCAATTCCTTCCTTCAAGTTATGTGAGATGGTCCGTTGATGGTGATAGTGATGGCGATAGAGATTTGTTTTCAAGTCATGATGCCATACATAGCATTGCGAATTATTTGAAAATCAATGGTTGGGGACCTGAAGTGAAGGATCATGAAAAAGCGGTGTATCACTATAACAACAGTAATGATTATGTGAATGCCGTATTGACACTCGCACGCAAGATTAAAGAAGGTTTATAAGATGTCAGAGCTTTTTTCCATTCCTGATAATTGGAAAAGGATTAGCAATCAAGTGGCAGAAAGTACGATTGCTTGTGGAAGGAATCCGGATGCAGTTACAATAGTGGCGGTCTCAAAAATGCATCCGCTTAATGCTGTGAAATTAGCCTGGGAAGGTGGCGCTAGGGTTTTTGGAGAAAATTACGCACAAGAGTTCCGAGATAAAGTCAGAGAATCAGAAGAATCGAATTTCTCACCGGAATGGCATTTCATTGGAGCATTGCAATCAAATAAAGTAAAATATATTATTCCTCATGCTGCAATGATACATTCTTGCTCAAGTCAATCTGTTGCAGAAGAAATCAATAGATTATCTGAAAAAGCGGGAGTCAGAACTGATGTGTTGATTCAAGTTAATACTTCAGGTGAGCTTTCGAAATCGGGAATACAACCTCATGCTATCCAGGATTATCTTGAAAGAATTGTTGTTTTGAAATCTCTACATTTGCGTGGATTGATGACGATCCCAACAGCAACTGATGACACAAAACAATTGATCAAGGAATTCACTCTCCTTCGTTCAATACATGATTTAGTGAAGTCATATATTCCCGAACCACAAGATTGGAATGTGCTTTCAATGGGGATGAGCGATGATTTTTCGATTGCCATTCAAGAAGGTGCAACGCATGTGAGAATTGGAACCGCGATCTTCGGAGCTCGCACATATTAATCTAAACCTTTCAGCATAGACCAAAGTGCATGATATGGGGAATCATGTTCCAAAGCTGTCGGTGCTCCCAAAATGATGCATTGTTTTCTTGCCCTTGTCAATGCAACATTCAATTTTCTATCAATGATCTCTCCATTAATTTCTGTTCTAGATTCAATTCCTTTCATGTGATGAGCACTGTGAATCGCAAGAGAGATGATGATGAGATCTCTTTCGCTTCCCTGAAATCGCTCAACTGTATCAACGATGATGGAATCCTTCGCATGATCGGGTATGAGCGATTGAATGAGAGCAATTTGTGATCGAAAAGGCGTGATGATTCCTATGGAATGTGCATTCCCTTGATCAAATGCATGCATTGCAAGTTCTACCGCTAATTCTGCTTCTGCCCTATGAATCTTGAATTGATGTTCTGGATGGGTTTGAATCCAAGCTAATCTAGGATATGAAGGTAGAGGAATATCTTCCTGCTTGCTTTGCCATGAATTCATGATTCCAAGTTTATCATCATAATTCATCTTGCTGACAATTCTTGAAATTTCCTCATGCATCCTCGCTTGCATGGTCAGCATCCCATAGGCATGAATATCGCCTTGTTGAATGCAGAGTCTTAATAAGCGCTCGAACAAAGACATTCGAAAATCTGTCAATCCAACTTCTTCAAAGAGTGGGTGATTCACCTTGGTACCATATAAGTCCTGTGTTATCACCGCTGGCAATTGTCTTTCATCCCCAATCAAAATGAATCTATTGGCATGGGTTAATATTCCTGATAAATGAGGTTCAAGCAATTGTGAAGCTTCATCAATGATCATGGTTGTTGATTCAAACCATGAATGAATCTCAGAGTGCGTATGCAAAGTTGAAACCGTTGAAATAATGATTCGATTTGAGAATAAAAAAGTGCGAAGTTCTTCCAGTGACAACTTTTCGGAATATGCCTGAAGTGATTCTTCCGGAAAAGAAGTAGACTGCTTGCTACCAAGTCTGAGAAATGGAATGCCCAGTTTGTTTACAACGGCACATAACTCATCAACTGCTCGATTTGTGAATGCACAGAGCATGATCCTCTCTTCAGGATTCTGATGAAGGATATCAATGATTGAGTAAATCAGTGCAGAAGTTTTGCCTGTGCCGGGCGGACCCTGCACAAGGAAATAATCTTGAGTTGCCAATATTTGCTGAAGTAATTCTCTTTGCGTTTCATGCAAGAAATCAGGCAATGGTCCTAGATATGGTTCTGCTCTTTTGGGTCTTTTTTTTCCCAAAATCAATGCTCTCTTTTCATCAGTGGTCCGAATAAAATCACCCATTGATCTAAGAGTCCCATTGAACAGTGATTCATTTCCGCCATCCGATTCAATGCACCATTCAGTTTCCGGATTCAAGAAATGATCTTTGAAGGCATGTTTGTTTCGAAGACTGATGATAAGTGAATCCTGCTGAATGTCTTTGATGACTGCCTTATGTATATGACCCTGTAAATTTCCATGCTCATGCAATGCATAATGTGGGAAGAGAACAATGATATCACCTTTTCTGAGTGATGACATTCGAGTGGTTTTTTGGGTATATCCCAAATGCAGATGATATTTTTCAAAATCCGAAAGTTCAGAATCGATGTTCAAATATCCGATTGCCGATAATTGCTCTTGTTTTTCATCAATGGTGCAATGCCAGAGTGATGAGAGTCCTTTTCTGTTTCCACTACCTATGCGGGCGCTATGATGTTCACGCATGATGAATGACATCGTGGCAAGCCAATAGAGTGATGAGAGTTTATCCAATGAGTGGAAGTCGAATTTGAATGAACTCACTTCTTCTCTGGTATATGGAGGCATTTCAGCAAGCTCTGAATCAGAGAACAGATGCATGAAAGATCCAAATTTTCTATTGATGATATCATGCTCAAGTCCCATGATCGCATTTCGAATGATGATTGCCTCTCTTTTTGCATGATGGGAATTCATCACATTTCTAATTGGTGCCATCATATCTTTTGCATAGAGCAAACGGCTTTCTCCACTCCGATCAGGAAATGCTGAATCAAGGAGTAGATTGTAGCAAGCAACTTGTATTACATGATTTTTCCAAGCACCCATGGGCAATATAAAGCCCGATAGATTGACCGGCATTCCAATCGAAGGAGCATTGCCGGATTTCAATTCAATCACTGTTTTGCGCAATGGATCATCAGCATATTCCATGAGGATGTCAAGTCGACCCATCAAACCATATTTCGGTGCCAAAAATGTGGTTTCTGTTGACACATCATCACCATCAAATGAATCCAATACCGGATGCAAAGATTGAATGAGTTCCTGACAAAGCAGCTCCAATTTTTCCATGTCAGACTGATCACGAATTGCCGATAATGCCTGTAATGGCATGCTTTTGATCGTTGTTGCAATGATTTCTTGTGGAGATGCATATTCCCCTGATATTTCTTTATCCAACCAATTACCAACTATGATACCGGCAAGCAAAGCAATTCCTGATTGCTTCTTAGAAAATTTTCGGATAAACATTGAACCAATGGAAATTTGCCCACCATTTCCACAGCATTCTGCCAAGTCCGTGGCAGTATACAATAGATCGGGTTCAATGATGCAAAGGGTTGAATCTGTAGAAACTGCATGATCTGAGTCGATAGATTTCACACAATTCGTTATATGAATCGTTGCTCCATGCCAGAGTTTATGACAAGATTCATGAATGTCTTGAATATCAAAGTGCACTTCACGCTGAAATTCATCGAAGCATATGATATGTATATGTTTTTGATGCTTTGACCAAGATTCAATCGTTCCTCTGAACAATGGAATCTCAATAGTCGAATCTTGCTGCGATATTGAGGGCAATTCCACTGCATAATCCTGCGGAAGCCCGGCTAGAATCGAGAGTATTGCCCTAGATATTAATCGTGCTTCTTCTATTCTTTCAGTTGTAGCCGCTTTCTTTTTCAGATTGATGAACATGCCATAGAGTAATCCTGCTTTCTTGAATTGAGGGTATTTCTGAATAAGAAAAGTCCATTCGGCAAAATGAGATGAGAACAATTGCAATTCGGAAGATAGAATTAATGATATGATTTGATTCAGTATGTCTTCATATTCTTCAAAATGTACTCCATGTTCGCATGCATTTTCTTGGAGAGAAGGCAGCTCATCGAGTATGGAATGTATATGCAATATGATTGATTGATCGAGCATAAGTGATAATTCTAATGTGATGTCGCAAAGTACAGAGTTTGACAAAGACATAAAAAAAGGTGTCTGAAAATCAGACACCTTTATGTGTTTTTGCTTGCCAAGATTAGAAATTCACGGCTTCGCCCCAAGCGCCGGCCGCGGCTTCCATTACTGCTTCGGAGAGAGTTGGATGCGCATGAATTGTGCGGAAGAGTGTTGGGCCTGTTGCTTCGAGTGAGCGTGCAAGACCAAGTTCGGCGATCATTTCCGTTACATCTGGTCCAATCATATGCGCGCCGAGAAGTTCGCCATATTTCGCATCAAAAATGAGCTTCACAAAACCGGCTGTTTTACCGATGCCATGTGCTTTTCCAGATGCAGTGAATGGGAATTTTCCAACTTTGATTTCATGGCCGGCTTCTCTTGCTTTTGCTTCAGTGAGACCAACGCTTGCAACCTGAGGATTGCAGTATGTACAACCGGGGATATTATCGTAATCAACGCCATGCGTTTCATGTCCTGAGATGAACTCTGCACACACAATGCCTTCCGCAGATGCTTTATGTGCAAGCCAAGGTGGACCTGCAACATCACCGATGGCATAGACGCCTTCGACATTGGTGCGAAGATATTTATCGACAACAATCCAGCCTCTTTCCATTTTTACGCCCAATTGCTCAAGTCCGATGCCTTCGATATTGGCTTGTACACCAACAGCATTGAGCGCTCTATCAGCAATAAGGGTTTCTTGCGTCCCATCTTTTTTCTCAACAAGAACTTCCACGCCCTTCTTTGTCGGTTTGGCAGAAATCACTCTTGTTTGGGTGAGAATATTCATCCCGGCTTTCTTGAAATTACGCTCCAATTCCTTGGAAACATCAATATCCTCAACCGGCACGATATTCGGCATCATTTCAACGATGGTGACATTTGTGCCATATGCATTATAGAAATATGCAAGTTCCACACCAATTGCACCTGCGCCGATAACAATCAATGAGCCTGGATTTTCTCTTTGGAAAATGGCATCGGTTGAAGTCCATACATGCTTATGATCCACTTCAATGAAAGGGAACATGCGTGTGCGAGCACCGGTGGCGATGATTACATTCTTGCATGAAATCGTATCTGTAACGGCATTTGTATTTGGATCTCGTACTTCCACTTTAGAGCGAGAAAGGACTGTGCCATGACCGGTAACTTGTTGAACTTTATTCTTCTTGAAGAGAAAGCTCACGCCATTGGACATACGATCTGCAACTTCACGGCTTCTATCGATTGCTCTTGAAAAATCCGCATTCAATTTTTCAAAATGAAAGCGCATTTTTGAGTAGAGATTTACTTGGAATACATCCAACATTCAAGCAAACTCCACCGAGTTTGTCTTTTTCCACGCAAATGGTTTTGAGGCCAAGTTGAGATGCGCGAATCGCGGCTACATAACCGCCTGGACCGCTTCCAACGACAACGAGGTCGCATTCATGTTGAGTCATGGTGATTTCCTATGGGATTCTGATGATTGCTAATTCAAGTCTGCGAATATACCGTATTGCTGATTATTTCTTATTCAGCAATTCCGTGATTTTTGCTCTGATGGCATCGCTTTCAGAAAGCGGATTGACATCTTTCAAAGCAATATTGCCTTCTTGGTCAAGTATCCAAACACTGGGAATTGAGCCTATTCCATACATTATGGCAGCTTTATTATCCCAAAAATTGCCATCGGCTACATGAAACCAAGACATTTGTTGCTCTTTGACATACTTTTTCCAAGTATCAAGATCTTTGTCAAGTGAAATACCTAAAAGAATGAAGTCCTTATTCTTGAAAGTATTCCAGATATTTTTGGCTTCTGGGATTGATCGCACACATGGAGGGCACCATGTAGCCCAAAAGTCAATCATAACTACCTTTCCTTTCAAAGATGAAAGAGTAAATGGTTTTCCATCTATATCATTCATAGTAAAATCAGGTGCAGGTGAACCAATATTCACTTGGGGATTAGTGGGTGCGAACTCTTTTGCAAGGTCACCCTCAGGAATCTGTTGTTGATGTTGATTTTTTTCATCAGAGCAACCTGTAAAGATTGCAATGAAGAAGACACAAAATAGTAATCGTAAAGCGTTCATCATATATCCGAATTAATGAGCCGGAAAACTACGGAATTGACATAAAAAAAGCCCTTTCGCAAGTATTACGAAAGGGCTTGTGGATAACTTTTCAGATTATAATGAAGCAGCGACAGCCATCACAGCATCATAATTTGGCTCTAAACCTGGGTTTTCTGTGACTTCAACATATTGGATAATTCCATCTGCATCAATCAAATAGACTGCTCTTGCACTAACATCAAGTCCGGGAACATTGGCAAGATTCGGGAAAAGAACATCATATGCTTTTGTCACTTCTCGATTCATGTCTGAGAGAATCGGGAAATTCAATTCATTCTTTTTGGAAAATGCATCAGCACTGAATGGGAGATCCACACTCACGCCGAAAATTTTTGTATTGGCTGAAGAAAGCTTGCCTAGATTATCTCTAAATGTACACATTTCTTTCTCACAAACGCCAGTGAAAGCGGCAGGGAAGAATGCAAGAATGACAGATTGGCCCTTATATGAGCTCAATGTGTGTGGGGTCAATGTATTGTCGACCAAAGTGAAATCAGGGGCGGAATGTCCAACTGATAATGCCATAAAAACCTCTATAAAATCTGTGAATAATGATGCGAAGTATTACAAAGATGAAAATTTCTGAAATCATTCAGGCCATCTTCACCGATATAACGCTCAAGCATTGAATCGTCTGCTTTCAATAAGTCAATCATCACAAGACAATCAACGGCATCATTAAAAGCAGGATCGATTCCAAAACCACAGAATTTACCACCAAGTTTCATATACTGTCGAATTAATATGGGTATGCCCTTACCATCGGGTTCTATCTCCATGATCATACTATTGATTACTTCGATATCAGAGTGGATTTTCTCATTTCCTATCAATCCTTGAAAAGATTGATATTGCTTGCCGGGCACAAAGGGATGTTTTGCCTTGATGCAAGAAGCAAAATCATGATCAAAACAATATTCTTTCAAGTATGATATGATTAATTGCTTGGAAAGTGGATGATAATTATTACTGATGCTCACGCTTCCAAAGAGAAAACGATATTGTTGTTGAAGAATATATGCACCTATCCCTTTCCACAATAATTGCAGGGGCAAGAAAGATCGTTGAAATTCCTTGCATATGAATGCTCTGCCCAATTCTAATCCTTTGGGCATGAGTTCATGAAATCTGTGGGAATAGTGGAATAATGTTTGTGTATAGAGTCCATTCTTCCCAAAAACATTTCGGAGATGGTCGGTTCTTCCCAATCTATATCCACCGATGATGCCATGACCTGCTTTATGTAATATCAATTGATCATATTCTGAATCAAATATATCCAGATCCAATGCCTTTCCGGTTCCTTCACCAACTTCTCTGAATGCGCATTCTCTCAATCTTCCGATCTCTCTCAAAATGGCCGGTTGAGTTCCAGCTTTTGCGACATATACCACATAGTCACCTGATTCGGCCAAAATATCTTGCTGAGTATATCTCTCCAATTCTTCTGAAATTTCATCCCAAGAGCTGGATGGAATCTCTTGTTGAGTAAGATCTTGATTCTTGGGTTGAATATTTCGATCCAATTGCAGGAGATATGTTCTTTGTCTGATATATCGTGTGCAGTCGGTCTCACTGATGAAAGTATTCAATAGTTGCTTTTGAATCGGCTTTCCGACAGTAATGGATACATTACCATGTTTCATTTTAAGATATTCTCTTGGTAAGAGCATGGTTCTCAATCGAGGATGAATCAATCCCATGGCTTGGAATACTAGTGAATTGTGTCCATGTATAAACATCGGGATAATTGTTGCATTGGTCATTTTGGCCATGCGCACAATATTCGTATTCCAATATGGATCGGCAATCATTCCAATACTTGGCTGAAAATGAGAAACTTCACCTGCGGGAAAAACGCCCAATATTCCTCCATCTTTTACCCAATGTATTGCCTCTTTGAGTCCTTTTCGATTTTCTGTCATTGCTTCACTTCCACCAAATGGATTCACGAAAATCATGCTTTTATGAAATTGCGGTATGCGACCCAATAATGAATTCGCCATGATTTTAAAATCCGGTCTGATGCTCCCCAATAATGAACCCAATATCACTCCCTCAATCCCACCAAATGGATGATTTGCCACTACGATTACAGGTCCTTCTTTTGGTATGAGGTCCAGTCCTTTAACTTCATATGTACAATTCATTGTATTGAGAACAGTATCATAAAAAGAATCTTGAACTTGGTTCTTTGCCATTGCTTGTGTATACAGTGATGACATTTCCGTCAAACCAAGTGCATCTTCAATTGTGCGTTCGATGAGAGAACCAATGGAAGGAAATGGGATACTTAATGTATTCCCGAATGAGAGAGCAAAGGGGTCTGCCTGCAAGTCTTTTTGCATGATGTCCTCGAATTACTAAATGCTGCATTCGAACTTAGCATCAGGAGCATTATGCAATTATTAAGATATTCGAAATTTAGTTTACCTATTCATAATAAAGACACTGAATATCATACTGATTTTCCCTAAATTGCGCATCCACATTGAATAGTAGGGAATACACATGAAATACTTCCGATACATTCTTATCTGCATTACTTGTCTTGTATCTTACGAGGCATCTGCGCAGATTTCCAGGCCGACGGAATTTATCCCTCAACCTTTCGACATCATTGAATATGATGTTTCGATTGATTTGCTTTCTGCTCCTCTTCCTAAGCTTGAGAATGGACTTTGCATTATCAAGGTGACATGGAGTGAATCACCTAAAGGCATATTACCGATACATCTACGCGACCTCACAATTGATTCTGTTTTAGTAAATGGCATACAATCCGGTTTTACTCGAATGGGTGAGATGAAGGATGATACAATGCATTTTGCCATTGACATTCCCACTTCCATTCAAAAAGGTGATACGACAATAGTGAAAGTCCACTATCAAGGAATGATGGGCAAAGAACCTCCGAGAACGATTTCTTGGGGTGGCGTATATTCAACCAAAAGAATATTATACGCTATAGGTACGGGATTTTTTGCGAATTATGTTGGAACAACTCAACATTGGATTCCATGCTATGATCATCCTTCTGATAAAGCACTTCTCAAAACACGCATCCTTGTTCCTAAAGGATTGATGGCTGTCTCCAATGGAGCTCTTCGGTCTATTGATACAATGGAAAAAGGCATACGCTATACCTGGGCAATTGATAAACCCTTGTCGACATATCTCATGACATTCGCGGTTGATTCATTTCAAAGACATGTCATTGGCGAGGATAGAAATGCTGTGTATGCAATCAAGCAAGACAGTTTGGCAACTGCCATTTCATTCTCACAATTGCCGAGAATGATCAAGACATTGGAAAAGTCATTTGGTCCATATCCATTCGAAACTGTCGGATATGTTCTTACTCCAACTGGCTCGATGGAACATCAAACCATGATCAGCATCGATGAATCAATCGTTCGGAAGAAAGACTCAACCAATTCCACCATTTTGCATGAACTTGCTCATCAATGGTTTGGAGATAAAGTGACACCGAGAGATTATGGATACCATTGGCTTTCAGAATCATTTGCCACTTATTCAGAGTCACTCTGGGCTGAGGAATTGAAAAAAATGCCTGGCTATGTGCAAGATGTACAATCCAAAATCACGGAATATTTTGGAACTACTATTTCGAGAGAAGGGGTGATGCCACTCGAGAAATATGGGAGATCAGCACCATCATCAAATTACCCAAGAACAATTTATGTGAAAGGTGCTGTGGTTCTTGGAATGTTAAGACATCAATTGGGTGATAGCGTATTTTTTACATCATTAAAAACATATCTTGAAAGAAATCGCTTTGGCAATGCAATCACCGAAGATCTTCAAAAAGCATGTGAAGATATTTCCGGCAGAAATTTACAATGGTTTTTTGATCAATGGGTGAAAAGAAAAGGGTGGCCTAGAATTCAGATTGATACTGCTTCATCTTTCAATGGAGGAATTCGCTCAATGCGATTGAAGATCACGCAAGTCCAAGCGCAAGATTATGGCATCTATGAACAAGTCCCACTGCAAATCGGATTCAGATTACCGGACAATTCATTTGTGTATCGAACAATCACATTTTCCGGACCTGAAACAATTCTGAATTTGGACTCACTCCCTGAATTTCGATCTATGAACGTCAATCAAGGCAATGAATTTAGATCTCTCGTTCAAGTTGCAAGAGTTACGGGGATTGAATCTTCCACAGATTTTATTGCAAATGCTTTATATGTATATCCAAATCCAGGAACATTGCAATTAACAATTGAGTATCCGGTTTCTATGAAAGAATCCAGTGTTCTATCGATGCAAGATATCAATGGATCAATTATTAATAAATGGAATATACAAGCATCGAATCATGGCAATGCTATGACGGGACAGATGCAAATAGATGTATCTGGACTACCATCAGGAACATATGTTCTCTCCATGAATAATGGCAAGCAAATTATCTCAACGAATTGTATCATCACACAATAAATCATCATGAAAAAAACACTACTGATTTATGCAATCTTTACAATGTTGATTGCATACACAGAACTCCATGCTCAACTTATTCACTCAGAGAGCATCCACTTGGAATTAGGAATTCCTTTGGACAATAATGCTTCGAATGATTATCTGATTATCAGGCCTCAATATGCTCTTAGTTACAATAGCGAACTCAATGTTCCAAATTGGGTTGCATGGAATTTGCATCGAGGATGGTTTGGTGGAGTGCCACGATATTCTGGAAATTTCATTCAGGATACGAGCTTGCCTGCAGAGTTTTACAGAGTTAAACATGGAGACTATACAGGTTCAGGTTATGACAGAGGACATATGGTTCGCTCGGAAGAAAGAACTGCAACTGCAGAAGACAATAAATCGACTTTTCTTCTTACGAATATCATGCCCCAAACTCCCACATTGAATCAACAAACATGGCTCTCGCTTGAATTTGAATGCGAAAGATTGTGTAAAGATCAGAATAAAGAATTATTCATCGTTGCTGGAGGAATTTTTGGAGCAAATCCCAAGCGACTCAATACGGTGGTTTCTGTTCCTGATTCATATTGGAAAATTGTGGTGATATTGGATAGTGGCCAGAGAGTCTCAGATATCACTCCAGCCACGAAAGTGATTGCGGTACTGATGAAGAATGAAGTCTATACTTCCGGCACTACGGATTGGAAGTTATATACCACCACTATCAATGCAATTGAAGAAAAAACAGGATATAATTTTTTGAGTGATGTACCGATGGATGTGCAAGAAATGCTCGAAAGCAGAAATTATCTTTCACTACATCAAGAAATACATTCACATACCATGGTCATCACACCAAATCCTGTTCAAGATCAACTTGGAATTATGATTCCGGGAGCTCAATCCCAATCTTCTCAGATAAGCATTGTTGACATGATAGGAAATACAATTAGTACATCTCAGGCTATGCTCATTGCTGATGCAGATGGATATATGCGACATCAATTGTCTTTGCAGGGATTGTCATCGGGATCATATGTGCTCATCATCCAAAAAGGGTTTGAAAGGTTTGTTGCACCATTCGTAAAAAGTGAGTGATGCGCCTCTTAAGTGTACTTTTTGTTTCATTATTGTTGCAGAGCTTTCCTGCGCATGCAAATAATGATCGTGACAATCCCAAACAAGTTCATGCGCCTTGGGGATATCCAAAGGATGCTGATGCAAAAGATGATTATATCATTGAAAAAAAACAATATGTTATCAGTTATAATCCCAAACTCAATGTTCCAAATTGGGTTGCTTGGCAATTGAATGCAAAATGGTATGGTGATACCCCAAGAAAGTCAGGAAAGTTTATCACTGACACAACATTGCCGGCCGGTTTTGAGAGAGTTATGCATGATGACTATACTAGATCGGGTTATGATCGAGGGCATGTAGTGCGCTCCGAAGAAAGAACTGCAAATGAAGAAGATAATCGTTCAACATTTCTCATGACGAATGTATTTCCCCAGACACCCACATTGAATCAACAAACATGGCTTTCACTGGAATATGAATGTGAACGATTATGCAAAGCAGAAGGGAAAGAATTATTTGTGCTTGCCGGCGGAATATATGCAAAACAACCACAAAGACTGAATGGAAAAGTTGCGGTTCCGGATTCATGTTGGAAAATCGTGATTGTATTGGAAAAAGGACAAACCCCAAAGGAAATCAATCGTTCAACAACCGTCATCGCAGTCATGATGAATAATGGGAAATATGACAAATCAAACAATGTATGGACCAAGCATACCACCACTATAGATGCGATTGAGCAAAGTACAGGATATGATGTATTGAGAGATCTTCCCGATGCATTGGAGGAATATTTAGAAAAAAAATAAAATCATCCAATTATTGAATTGGCAAATCGTTAAAGGGCGGGTGGGAAATTGCAGCATATTTTTAAGGTAAAATCAGGGAGTCTTCACATGAAATTCACCATATCAATCATTGTATGGATGATGCTTTTAAGCCTATATGGCATAAATGCTTCAGCAAAACACTATCATTTTCAAGGTCTGCCTGCTGAAAAAGTCTTCAATTCTTTTCTAAAGGAATATGCAATTAGTAATTCGAGATCTGTTTCAAAAAATATTCCAATTCATGGTGGTATGTATCACATCATGAAAAGCATGATATATATTAATGCCGTACAGCAGATAGATCCCAATGGTATTGATAAACTTTTAAAAAAGTATGAACTTAGTCAGTATTCATTCAGATTTAAACAATTGTTTCTCATCATACTTTCAGAGATGCAAGCTATTGATAGATTAACACCCATATCTGTGTCTATTTCAACCAATGAGAAGGGATATATACAATGGTTAGAAGCAATCACATTCAATAAACGAAATGGTGTCATGCGATTGGGAAAACACTTTTTTAAACAACATCCTCTGCATATAACTAGTTTGGGTGCACTTGATTTGGAGGGCAAATAATGAGTGATTTCTTTTTTTTACTCGCTATACTCATGACTTTGCTATTGAGTCCGGGATGTGAAACAGAATCACATTTACATATCAAAACACATGAAAAAGAAGGCACAATATCTATAGGTGAGCAAACATGGATGATGAATCATTTGATGAAAACACATTTCAATAATGGTGATTCAATACCGCAAGCTCAAACCGATATTGCTTGGAAAAAGGCTGGTGAATCAAAAATGCCGGCTTGGTGTTATGTGGAGGGTACAAACAAAGAATACATGCTTTATAATTGGTATGCAATATCAGATCCTCGAGGACTCATTCCCAAAGGTTGGCATCTACCGAGTTATGAAGAAATGCAATATCTCATAAAGCTCTTGTACACGCTAAATCATCTTAAGGAATCAGAATATGATCTGAATACTGCATATCCACTTGGAAATAGACATTTAATGTATTACAAGCCAGAAATAGATGTTAGATATTCATTCCCAGTCAAGTATTCAGGGCAAAGATTCGGAAATGGTACATTGACAAAACTAGATACCTTATGTGTAGGTTGGACATCAGAAACACCTGAAGATTCATCAGGATATATACCTTGTTTCGTCCAGGTTAATGATAAAAAACAATTATTCTCTATGGCTGCACATCCAGCTAATGGAATCAGTGTGAGATGCATAAAAAATGATTGATGAACATGAATATCTTAGTTTTATCTAATTGTTTTCCATTTTGGTTGTATTGAAGGATTATCCAAATGATCCGTGGTAGCATAAGACAAGGTTCCTGGTATGATTGTACGAAAATCTTTCGTTTTACACCGTGCTACATATGGTGGGCAACACGAAGCACTGGAATAGGTGTCAATAATAAGCTTAAGCTCATAGACATCGTTCTTAATGTCTTTTGTAAATGTGATGGGGAATCGTCCAATATTTACTGAGGCATTCTCTTTAACTTCTTTTGTCATTATAATGTCAATTTTGCTTGCAATGTTTTCCAAATCAATGTGAGCATATTGTCCATTTTGTAATGCATAGTATTTTTTTTCGGCCGAACCTGCCATTCCCCCACCATTATAATCCAATTCGATGATTCCATCAATCACTTTTGTAATGGAATAATGCATCCAAACAAAATGAAAGACTGAATCATTTATGAATGCATAGATATTCCTTTTTGAAGGTTCTTCTTGCATCTTTACTCTCAGTTTTTCAATCGCCTCACGAAAAGTCTTAGGATTGGCTTCCAATAATTCACTTGGTATATCTTGATGATACACTGTAGAAATCATCTGTAATAAGTCTGAATTGGATAAAAATCGTAAACTATCCAAGGATCTCGCATGCCTATATCTAGCAGCAATGAGTATTTGTCTGAGAAGTTTTGTTGTTTTTGCTCTATCCATTGAACAATACAAATGAGAAAGTAAAATATTCTCATCAAGAGTTTTTTCAATTGTACATGGTTTGTTACAATTAATAGAAACTTTTTGAAATCTGTCATTTCTAATAAAATGATAAAAGGGGTCTTCCTCAAGTTCCGATGAATCCACTTGATTGATAATGGAAGTATCAATCTGTTCGACTTCTCCGATTCGTCTTTGTATGATACTGTCAAAATTATCGATCACATCTCTATCAATATTTTCATTGTCAGATGTACAAGATTGAAAAAGGATTGCCCAAATAATTATCCAGTGTTGTACTTTCATGATAAACTCCTGATGTAAAAATGTTATGTGCTTAAATCGAAATACGTAAAAAATTATTGTTAATAAAATATAAATATCAATAAAAAGTCATGCATACTAAGACTTTGTTATTCATCACAAGTATTTGGGGAGGATGCCATGAAGACCTTCATTATTGTAGCAATAATTGCAATCAGTAGCAATAGCTCATTTTCATTAAGAGCAGAGATGGATAATAGAATTACCCATCAATATTATGAGTTCACTGAAATAGACAAAAAGGCGATGCTCATCCCTGAACAGCATACTCTAACAGTATCATCTTTGGCAAAGTATATCAAGTTATTTACAAAAACAGACATGGAATTTGTGAGAGCACTCTATGTATGGTTTGCATCCCCAACTGGAATGGAGTATGATTTTGAGTGTGCATTCGATAAAAAACCTAGACCAAATCAATCTGCAGCATATGCATTGAAAACCAAGCAAGGTGTATGTGAAGCATATTCAAATATAATGATTGCTGTGTGCAGATGTGTTAATATTCCTGCTTATGAAGTTGTCGGACAAGTACGCTACCTCAATAAAATAGAGATTATGCCTCAAAAACTCCATATGTGGGTAGTGGTAAAAATCAATAATACATATGGATTGATAGACCCTACCTTTGGATCAGGAGTTGGGATTTCCAGTAATGACACTTCGAGGATGCAATATGTTAAAGGGGTAAATAATGCACACTTCTTTTTCCATCCATATGATGATGTATATCTGCGAAAAGCCAATATCTCACTATTGAATCTTCGGTCTGTTGAACACTATGATTATCAAAGAACAACTTTTCCGGTCAAACTTCAAGATGCAATGAAAAAATATCCTGGTCTTAGAAAACATATTGATAATGCAATAGGAAGATCAATAATTTTCTATAATCACAATAAGAAAATAACAGAAGAATTTAAAGCACATGAAACAGACATTGATAAAATTGTTTCTTTTATACATAGAAATATGAAAGGTATCGAAGATTTCTATTATGTAGCTCAGCATGCATCTATTAAAATGTGCTTTACAGGTTTCTTATTGCATATACACAAAGAGCAGAATAATCATTATAGTAAGCTATTAACAATTCAGTTGGATTCTATCGATGAATTAGCATTTCTCAATAAGCAGTTATGCTTCTTTGTTGACAGTCCTGACTTGGACCATGCTTTAGCCATAAAGTAAATGTATTGCATATTTATCTCATTCAAGGAAAAAGAGTATGAATAAGAATATATATAGCATAGTCATTGCTTTTTGTTGTGTCAACTTTCACGCAATAGCCGCAACAGACTATGATACAATCTATCTCGAGGGTAAGCAAGCCTGGTACTTCTATGGAGATGTTATCTCTGTATTTTGCAATCTTCGTCGTCAGAATCTCACATATTTATATGATAATGACCCTAAAGCACGAGATGCACTGTTTTTGATTGATAATCTCATTGATGACAATATAGATCCAAACAGTATTAGTACACCATTACAAGTAATGGGTGTGAAGAAAGAATATGTCACAATGTATAAGATTCACTTCTTACAGCAATTATCAGGTAAGTATTATCCTCCGGGAATTAAGATGGGTTTGGATTCTCAAATACCGGACAATGTGATGTTTGTGGTTGACAGAAAAACGAGAATGTTACAATACATGAAATCTACAAACTTTGAATACAGCGATAATCAACAGATGAATTTGCAAATCATTGGAAAAGATATTTTTGATATTGTAAAGATTCACATGAATGATATAGCTCGATATGGTGGATACAGGTATTTCCCTTCATCGAAGTGAATGTCGTGGGAGTAGGATTTCAGCGATCATGCATCTTGCACTTCCTCCCCCGATTAATTCTATTGTAGGTATATCTATTCTTATGCACTGAATATTTATCATTGACAATTGATGTTCAGTTAATGAAGAAAATCCTGTTTGTGACCCAAAAAGGTATGGTTTCCCTTCAATATCAAAAATTGTTAACATGTTACCTGCAAATGAAAGAGCTTGTTGTTCGCTGAGGATGATTGGACTATGATTTGTGATTTGCAAGGATTCAAGAATTCGTTCCCTATCTTCATAATGAATCATATCAAGACAAATCGCTGATACATGTTGACTGATATGCATGAGTACATTTGTATGATAGACCGGCATACCATTTTTATGAAAAGCTCTGAATATAATGGGTTGATATTCTAATATTTTACAACATTCAATAAATACATCTTTGTCAGTTCTTTCTGATAGAGCGGCATAAGCAATCTTATGCTCATGATCGAATACAATACTTCCCGTACCCTCAAGAAATCTACCATCAGATTCATGAAAAGATAAATCATGGATTACTTCAAGATGATACATAGATTGTAAGGAATCAATGATGTCTGTTCTTCTTTCCAATCTCCTATTCTTTGCCTGCATAGGATACAGGATAATACTCCCATTTTCATGCATGCTTATCCAATTGTTAGGGAATATGGCATCAGGTGTATGTGGAAATATGATATCATCATAGACATTGACCTCAATATTATGCCCGCGCAATACATCAACTGTTTGATCAAATTCTAATAGTGCTTGTTGAGCAATAGAATATGAATCATGATTTACACTTTTTTGCTGAAAAGCATTCGAGGAAGCTGTTTCTTCGTTAAATCCGAAACCTTGTGGTCTAACCATTAGTAGAGTTGAGGCAGAATAATGTTTCATATGTATAAAGAGTTGTAAATTTTCAATAGTCAAAATACATGATATGATACTATACTCACATTATTAAGGTATAATTTAAAGATATTAGCCATAAATATTAATGTGAATAACTTCGTGAACCATATTTTGAATTTGCAATCACGAACAAGTAATTTTCCACATATTTATTACGGTCGTGACTCTGTCTAAGAAGTTGGGAATGGGTTTGTTTTAAGTACAGAACCAAGAGAAGAAGCGGGTAATTACATTATAATTGATAAAGCGAAATATTAAGGTGTATAATGACAAAAAAGGTGACGATTCCTCCGGGTGTCAAGAATGGAGCATGGTTACTGAGCTTCATAGTATTTGTGGTGGGTTTTTGGCATACACATTTAGGTCTAAAGCAGATGAATGTATTCGGTTCCGAATATGGGAGTCTCGCTGTTGCATTGATAGTGTTATTGCTATTGCTCATTACCTATTGGTATGCAGTAAATGGCAGAAAAGAAGCACTGTACTTCTATATTCTATGCGGTTTTGTGTTTTTTGTATCGAATCTCAATTATTTCTATCCCGCATATCAAGGAAGAAATCTTGTAATTGAAGAAGCTGGAATGTTAGACAGTGTACTTCAGACTTACAAAAACCAGGCAATTGCATTAAAGAAACCAAGTGATAAAACATCAAGGGATTTGAATGATTTACGCACTCTTGCCAGTTCTGTATTTGAAGAGATATCAAAGATAAATGGTAAGGGACCAAAAGCCAGAGAAGACATAAGAAAATTCAATTACATCGCAAGAAAATACACCAATGTTGACGCTGATGTAGGGATAGGGCTTACTAAGAATCAAAAAGCAAATGAAGCAGCTGCAAAAAAACTGCTGAATGCCATGGAGAATATTATCAAAGGCATTGAAAAGAGTGGTTCCGGTTTAGCGGCATCAAAGTTTGATCTTGTCAATGGAGGCATTACACATCTTGAAACATTAAGCCGAGAAATCTCACCTAAACTTGGTTTGATTCAGCAAGATCAAAGAGATATAGACCTAGACAAAGTAAAGTCGCATCCACAGATTCAGATTATGAAGAAAGCTGTGAAGGGAATAGATAGCGCTGTGGCTCAAATCAATAGTGGTATGGGTACTCCAATTTTCAAATTGTTAAATAGTAAAGAAAATCCATTGCCAAAGGCTCAATTCCTTGGTCAGGTTAAACATACTTTTGAAACAATCTCTGAAAGGATTTCTGATATAAGCACATGGTGGGTCATTTCATTGTGTCTCTTCGTTGACTTGATTGTTCCTATGGCGATATATTATTTGTTAAGAAAAGATGATGTAGAAATAGGTCAAAAGAGAAATATGAAACCTGGGACATTTTAAATGATATATGATGGATTATAATCATGGACGAAATTAATATCCGCATTGACTCTGATGATAATGGGGAAGAAAAAATACCTTTGCAAACAAGTAAAGAGATTGCTCAAGATCAAGTAGAGTATCAATCATCTGAATTTCTTGAAGATTTGACTTTGCATCAAATCTCAAGAGAGTTTACCGAATTTTCTTCACAGAATAGAACGCTGATAATTCCGGTAGGATTTCCACAAGCAGGAAAGTCGCTATTTCTTTCTTCTCTCATGTATTATGCGAGAAAAGGGGATGATGTATTATTCAGAACATTTTTAGAAAATGATTTTCCATTTGATAAAGGTAGAAAAGCTGTCGATAGCATGATCAATTATTTTGACTCCGGTAAACTATATGACAGTACACAAACAGGAACAATGGACTTGATAGGAATTACTATAGAGCCCGCCAAACCTAAGTTGCCTCTATTAAAACTAGCCTTTCTTGATTTGGCTGGTGAAGATTTGAAGAAAATAAAGACGAGTGAAAATTCAGCATTTACTGAAAAGATAAATGCTGTGTTCAATGGCTTGAAAGTTGATGATTCGCCTATTATCTTCACATTGATAACTCCATTCGAACCAGCTAAGATGGATAATGAAAATCAGCGGGATGCACATAATCGAGAAGATGCACTCCATTATGATTTTTTGAATTATATCAAACAAAATCAGCCCCACATTTTGAAGAATTCACGTTTTTTCATAGTAGTTTCTCAATGGGACAAAAATCCTGATGAAGATCTGAATGTGGAAGATTTTATTCGTGATAAAAGACCTTCGATTTATGCTGCAGTGAAAAACACATCAGTTGTTTGGGGCCAATACTCAGTGGGTAAATTACTGGTAAGTAATGTTAATGGTGTTAATGTACAAGAGATAGTCCGAATCAATTATGATTATCCTTCAAGATTTTGGAAAGCATTATATCAGATTTGCACTCAGAAAGATTTAGATGCAAAATCATGGTGGGAACGAATATTTGGGTAATCTATGAATACTTATTTTTTACTTTTTGGGAAATCTCAAGATTTCACATTCTATGCATTCGATAAAAATGGATTGATTCCTGATTTTAATGTCATCATAAAACATTTTGATCAATTGGAATCATTGGTGTTTTCTGTTGATGAACCAGACAATAAAGACATCATTGCCAAATATGTGTTTAAAACAAGCAAGGGCAAACCTTATTCACTTCTCAAGCAATATTCTTGTGCGCAAGCATGCGCTGGAGATCGCTTATCCGGAAGCACATACGGTGTGGCTATTCTTTCTGATGGAGATGTGAATATCTCGGACTACAATTTGAGATTATTGAAGTCTGCCAAAGAGACTTTTGCCAAATTGAGTCTCTCTGGTTTGAAGTTTACGAAAAGTGATTTTATTGATGACGCAAAAAAAATATGGAAAGGAATCTCCGAGCATAATGAAGGAAATGAACCTAGCTATTTTGAAAAAATAAATGTATCACCAGATATACCAATTCTTCATAGAAATGATATCTCAGCATTCTATGTGCATGACTTACTAGAAGGTGCCATTGAGATTGGCCGTATGTCAACAGAGTCGAATAAAGTGTATATCACTGAAGACTTTGAACATCTCAAAAGAGCATATCTAAAATGGGGTGAAGTGAAATTTCCTGTTTTTCATAAAGTTGGGAATGCATATCAACAATATACTGATGAAAAAACAGGATCGAAGAGAGTTGGATCTTCAGATTTGAGAGATATTCAATCTGAACTTGCAATAATAAAAGACGATATGCAACAAACTCGAAGAGGATTGTCAAAGAAAATGGATGATCTTTCCAAAGAGATAATGATATGGAAAATCATATCCATTACACTTGCGATTATATTGATGGTCACCGTAACGTATCCATTCATATTTCCAAAACAATATAGTATTAATGACAAAGAAATGCCTAGGATTAAGAGCTATATAGATTCAAAAGATTCTACAACTCGGATAAAATATGATAGTATTCGTATTAAGAAGTTAGTACTTGTTGACAGCAATACATTAAAAAGGGCTAGTGAAACAACTACTGATTCGCTTAATTCTTATCTATCTGATAGCATTACAGTACTAATTGTAAAAAGTCAATTTTATTAATTACATGATTGAACCAAAAGTTCTGTAACTATATGTCAAAAGCATCAGATATATATTCCTATAAACCTGGAAAATCTGCGAATGAGGAAGTCCACTTACTGAATGGCAAGGGGAGAATTACACTCCTCATGTTTTGGGAACGACTCTTGGTGATAGGCTCGTTGACATTATTTGTAAATCTCATCCTTGAAATGTTGATGGAGGGTGAGGAGCCATTGTTCACCTATGCTTTCAATGGTACCCAATATGATGGAATGTACACGATTCAATGGCTGACCTATCTATTGTTTGCTTTTGCCTTGAATGTGCAGGCAATCAAGAGAGCGCATGATTGCAATATGACAGGTGTATTGGGTATGATAAATCCGATCATCTATTTCAAAAGAGGATCCATTGGTGATAATGACCATGGAAAAGATCCATTTCCTTTGCCAAAAGTACAATACTTTGATGAATATGAAGAGTTAAAAGACAAGAATGAATTTCAAGTTAGAAGGAAATATATCAGAACCATTCCAGCATTCTTTGCAAGTTTTGCATTGCTTATATATGCTACTGATTCTTACTATTCCGAAAATCGTACAAAACCAGATTACGAACCCACTACGAATGGTTTGATCGATACCAATGTCTATTCGGTAGACTCAATGAGTATTTCAGATGAAACAATGAAAGAAAGTGCGATTGATAAGAAAAAAAAATCGCGTTTTCGCTAACATACAATGAAAAAAATATTCAACTAACTATGAATAGATCATTGCCTCAAATAGCATGTATGTTTACTATCTTTTACTTTGCAGTTTGCATGGTATCTTCATGTGGTGGTGAAGATGAAGCACAACCTGAAGTATTTGCTGATATTGATAGAGAGATTGCCGGTGCAGACACTCAAAGCAGAGAGGAACAAACAAGGCAAAAGCTCTTTTATAATATGCAGGATTTGCCATCTGAAGAATTTGATCCAAGAGTAGGTAGAGATAGGGAATTAGCAATCATTCCTTTGGAAGAAGAAAATGGTGTCTACTTTGTCTGGGTAACAATCAATGGATTGAATCTTCGTGCAGTATTCGACACCGGTGCCAGTGATGTAAGTCTTTCATCAACTGAGGCCATGTTGTTGTATAAACAAGGAAGTCTCGCTTTAGAAGATTATGTGGGCCAAAGTAATTATCGGATAGCAAATGGCGATTTGATTCCGGGGACTGTCGTTTTGCTTAAAAATGTTACTATCGGCGGAGTAGAATTATTTGATGTTCGTGCATCAATCCTTTCAGATCCACAGGCACCTTTGCTTTTGGGACAGTCTGTATTCAAGCGATTCCGTTCTTATTCAATTGACAATATCAATAAGGAAATTGTCTTGGAATATTGAAAGGATACTAATTACATTCATAAAAATTGAAGAGCTGATTGTCCTTGGTTCTTTCAAACAGAATGAATAAGCCATCCACCAGAGGTCTGTCGAGGATATACAGTTTACCAGTGACTTGATTCTTATACACTTCCAGAAACACTCTTGCCGATCTATACTCTCCTATCATTGAGATATATTTGTCTTCTCTGCCATAGTATGAAAGGGGAATAGCTGTTGAATTCTGTTTATATCGAATAGTCTTTGGTACATTTCTACCATCAAAATAGATATGAAGATAAAAATATTTCCCTTTTGAATTGTATGAAGAAAAACAAGATTCACCATTTCTTGTTGGTTCAGAATATAATGCATTCGAACTCAGAAATATGGTAATAAAAAATACAAAACACATCAAATGTTTCATGTATAAAACCCCATTGATAATGATAGTATATTGATACAGCATCCTAAACGCAAAGCTACATAAAACTCTTTGAAATCAACTACGAAAAAAGGCATCTTCAGAATTACCTGAAGATGCCTTTTAGCTTATAAAAAACTCTTTAGAATGTATAGGTAAATCTACCTTGTACCATTCTTCCAATTGCTGCAGCACCGATGAATTGCTGAACCTTATGATCAAGAAGATTGGTTGCGGTAAGATTGAAGCTCAGTACATCACCGACATATACACCTGAGTTCATGCGGAATGCATCCACCCAGCGCCATTGCAAACCAACATTCAAACCAAGATCTGCATTGCGATGCATGAATGAAAGTGCTGATTTATATTGAGGTGCATTAAGCGCGATGGTGTCAGATCCAGCGCCTGCACCTAAGTCTTCACCGGCAAATACATTCTGATTGATATAAGATGCTGATCCTGAAATAGCAAATTCAGGAGATAACTCATAGGTAAAGGCTGCATCACTACCATAGTAAGACAATTGACCATAATTCTTATAAGCCAAGAGAATATCACCTTTATGTGTTGTTTCATTTGGTGATACAGTACCTAAAGGAACTTGTGCATAAGCTCCACAGACTTGATTTGCAATTGCTTCTGCTTGTGCATCAGGCATGCCTCCCTGCATGAGCGCACCTTTCAATTTTGGTTTAAGATATGTTATTACTTCTGATGCATTCATGAATACATTAGGAGTCACAACTTTTAAAGGTGATACGAAATCAGTGACTGTTGAATGATACATATCAATTGAAACACGGAGTTTATCAGTTAGCTTTCCTTGATATCCTAGCTCGATAGTTTGAGTATTTGTTTGACGAAGTTTATTTACCTCTAAAGAGTCTGTTGGATTTATTGGAATAAACTGTCTTGTTGTTGGATTTAAAGTAGCGATTGTACCACTAATTGAAGTTGGTGCAGGAATGAGTGATGTGAGTAATGGTTTAAGCGAAGCTAATGCAGGATTAGCAGTAATTACGGCTGTTACAGCTGACCACATATTCGCTACATTGGTGGTTGGCATCCAATTAGAACGTGAAGGATCAAACTGTGAAATATAATTATAATTTACGCCTGTGCGATTGAATGTATAACCATTCCTTCCTGCAGAAGCACCCCAAACACCAACGGCAAATGCCGGATTTGCTGCGCTTAGACCAAATGCATCTTTTGTACTCAGAAGATCAAGGAATAAATCATTTGTGCCGGGATTGCTAAATGCTTGATTGAATGTAGCACGAACAGTAGAATTCTCATCAAGTTTATACAGTGCTGCCACTCGAGGGGAGAGAACCATTTCTTCAATGATGGAATGTCTATCACCACGAACGGCGCCGAGCAATGAAAGATCTTTGGTAAGTTTTACATCAGCTTGAAGATATGCACCGATTTCATTGTAGGTGTCATTATCTTCATTTACGCCATTGATTGTTCCTTCAGTAACAGGATTTGTTGAGAAGAAATCTGCACCATAGGTCAATCGAATATCATCGTTCACAGTATATGCATGCTGCAAGCGAGCACCAAGCAAAGTAGATTTGTCAACGATTGGATTACCTGTTCGAAGGAAATATGTTTCCCCCGCATCACTCATATTATAAAATACTTGAGCGAACAAATCACCGGAAGTCATCTGTGCATTGACATAAGAATATCTCCAATCTCTACCATTCGCTGCACCGAGACCTGTCATTTCGATTGTATTGAGAGATTGAGAAACACCTGCATTCAATTGAAACATGGAGTTCTCACCCAAATTATAATATGCACCCGCATCCACATTGAAACGCTCATGCGTATTCTTTCTATTTCCGATTTTCAAAGTATCTTCTTTTGCGCCGGCTGTTATAGCTTTTGTTCTTTCTGCAACTTCAACGGGATCTTCAAATGCCCAATCATTAGCTGAGAAATATTGACCTGATATCTTATACCCAAAATCATCGCTTAATGTACCAGCATGGCGAATGCCCACATTCATAAGATTTTGTAAGCCACCTGCAAGAAATACAGTTGTACCTTGTGAAGCAAATGGGGAACGAGTGATGATATTTAACACACCTTGTGCCGCATTTGGCCCATAAAGAGCAGATGCAGGTCCACGCACGAGTTCAATGCGTTCGATGTCTTCATTTGAAGCTGGAATAAAATAACCGACATTCACGCGCAAACTTGGAACACCTGCTAGACGATAATCTGTTAAGGTTTGCAATGCACCTGTGAACACATTGTTAAAACCACGAACACTCACGCTTTGCTGAGCAATACCAGTTTGAGAATAATCGACACCTGTGATCCCACGGAGATGCTCGACAGGAGTATTCTTAGGAGCTTCACGGATAGCTCTGGGTTCAATCACAGAAACAGAAGCAGGCGCTTCAGATGCTTTTTGTTGGACACGTGATGCTGTGATAACTGTTACATCCATGTCAATTGAAGTTTCTTTGAGCTTTGCATTGAGCGTCGTTGCACCGGAAACATTCACATTTGCATCTTGTTTTTCATAACCAACACAACTAAAAGAAACACCATAACTTCCATTATCCAAGTTCTTGATGGAATATTTTCCTCGTGAATCAGAAAATCCACCTTTGCTTGATTTGCCTGAAGTTACTTTCACTGTAACTCCGGGAATCGGTTGTCCATCAGGACCCGTGATTTGTCCACTCAGGACGCCTTGCGCAATCGCGATGACTGAAGTCATTGCCATTACACAAAAAAAAGAAAAGACTCGTACGATAGACTTCATACTCGTTCTCCACTTGTGAATAGAATAGGAATATTGTTCTGTGAACACAGAATATTTGATATGCAATAATGTGGGCAATGCCATTGAAGCATAAGCCATAGTAGGATAATAGAATATCGTTTGATATGTTGATTATGGATATATCAAACAACATTTCATGAGAGAGAATCAAAATTCATGAGTGATCGAATGCTGCTTCAATCGTGGTGAGGTACATGAATTAGTCGGACTCAAATTAAGAAAAGACAATCACTTATAGAACAAGCAATTTTCTCAAAAATGAACTTATGTTTAATTCCTGAGAAAAAGATGAAGAAAAAAATCAATATATGGTGATTATTAAAAATAAGAGCCATGTCTGATATTGTACGAACTTGATGTACTCGAATTTGCGGAATGAGTTGATGAAAACAGTGTGCGTAACTCTTCCATAAAAACACAATAATGAGTAGATAATGAGTAGTGAATTCTTCCTGAGCACTAATTAGGTTGCACGATATACATTTCC
This sequence comes from Bacteroidota bacterium, assembly GCA_041191145.1. GTDB lineage: Bacteria > Bacteroidota > Ignavibacteria > Kapaibacteriales > UBA961 > UBA961. The sequence goes on along the minus strand of JBEEPK010000038.1, from coordinate 5,892 downwards.
AATAATAGATTGGAAAATACTCTAAGATATCTATGAATATCTGACTTTGTCGATGGTAGTGGAATCCGCCACAAAATGTGTTATCAAGTAATGGAATTCTTCATGAAAACAATGCAACACTTTTTCAACATGAAATTAAATATCAGCATGAGAGTAGTTCTACTTTTTGCTGTATTCTTTCAAGGTTGTACTTCATTTTATCCGAAATATGAAGGTGATCCCATTCTTCATGATCATGAAGTTGAGCAATATGAAAAGCCATATTATCAGAAGGGTATTAATACATTTGGTTGGACACTAAATCTTGGAATATCTGCAGGGGTAGGTTATGCGGCATATCAATATGTTCCTACAACTCCCTTGATTAATCTTGGCGCTGAAGCCGGAATGTCACTTACTGATAATGATGCTCGTTTGATTCAGGGAATTAGCTCAGGAATAATCATGGGTTTGGTGAATTATGCAATCATGAAGGATAATACAAGGAAAGAAATAGTCACTGATTTTGAAGCCAAACAATGGATAACTGATTATGACAATAGTCGAAAACTAGTTGAGTTTTCCAAGGGCAGATTCCTTTCAACCATTCCAAAGGACGGTGATAAGCGATTTGCAATGGAGAACATAAAAGATGCTAGATTCTTTGCTGAGCACTATCCCAATAGTATGTATGCTGATGCTGTAGTTACCAAATCATTGTCTTCTATACCTGTAAGCAATCGTGCAGAACTTGTAAATATTTTTCCCAATCTGGATATATCTGCAAAAATCAAATTAGAATTAATCATGAGCTCGAAAACACTTGAAGAATGGTTGACACATACAAGGGAATATCCGGACATAATTGCCAAAGCTGATAAGGAACTGATGAAGGATAAGATATCGCAGCTATGTATGAATCTTCAAATGTATTCACGATTTGTGAAATCCAATCCTTCATATATTGATGTCAGAATATTGGAAACCATGGCGATTGAATATGTAAAGTCAAGAGAAGATATCATCACTTTTCGAAACATATTCCCTAATTCATTGCAAGAAAAGAAACTGGAAAAGATTGCATTGGGCACCATCAATGACTTTTCATCAGGTTTGAAAGTCAAAGAAATGTTTTCAATACAATCTGAACATCCGCAATTGGACTCGATTGTGTTTAATCTCATTCGTTCACTATCTGAAGTGAACACATTCCAAAAAGAATTTTCCTATTCATCCTATATTACGAGACTGCCTGAATATTCATTGCAATATGTACACACCATCAATCACATGTTGGAATATATCGGATTATTCCCGGGGAATCTTCTCATCGATCGTATCATCCAAGAAAAAGAACTTTCATATACAAGAACAGAGATCATAACGATACTTCAGAAGATCACATATTCACAAAGACTATCTTCTTTAAAGAGAAGATTAGTTGATCTCTCAATAACATTCGATGATTGTATTGAGACTGCCGGAATTACTCCTGAGTTTCTTGAGGAATTAGCAAAAAAATGCACGAAGTATCTTGTTACTATTACTGACTATAAAAAATACAAAAGGCACTTTAGAGGAACTGAGGAATGGACTTCCTTAGAAGTTAAGTATGAAGAATTAGTTTGTAGAGATCCTGAAAACTTGGGGAATAATATTAATACTACTTATAGAGAATATTCTCCAAAGATTAGTCCAGATGGGGAGACTTTATATTTCGTCAGAAAAGAATCAGCAGATGGATACGGTGGAGAGGATATTTATGTTTCATATCTAGATGAATATGATGAATGGAGTGAAGCTGTAAATATTGGCGAACCATTGAACAACTCAGGAAATAATGCAGTGTATAGTATATCGCAAGATGGTCAAGAATTATTTCTTCATAATCAATATACTGAGCGTGGCAATAATCCATCCATTACATATAAGGAAGATGAAGTCTGGTCTGAACCAAAAACACAATATATTCCTGAATTAAATTCTCAAGGTGGATATCATAATGGTTCATTGAGTGTTGATGGCAAATATCTGTTAATGTCAATAAATAGAAATGATGCGATTGGTGGAAATGATATTTATGTAGTTCTGAAAGATGGATACGGTAATTGGCAAGTACCGATAAATGTAGGTCCAACAATTAACACCTATGCTGAAGAAAGCAGTGTATTCATTGCTGCAGACGGTGAGACAATATATTTTTCAAGTGCTGGACATAGCGGATACGGTGGTACCGACATGTTCATGTCAAGAAGACTTGATAATACATGGCTAAACTGGAGTACTCCAATGAATCTTGGAGAAAAAATAAACTCAACTGGTGATGATGAGTTCTATGTTATTCCAGCAAAGGGAGACTTCATATATTTTTCATCTACAAGAAAATCTGAAAACAAAGAGGATATTTACAGAACCTGTCTTCCGATAGAATTACGCCCCAAACCAGTCGCATTGATCTCTGGTAGAGTGTATAATCGAAAGGATAATACTGCAATCCCAGCTACTGTATATTATGAAGATCTAGAAACCGGTAAAGTTCTAGGTTCTGTAAGAACAAATTCTCAAACCGGTGATTATCAGATCATTCTCGTGGTAGGGAAAAAATATGGTTATTATGCCATAGCGGATAAATATTTGCCACAAAGTGAGAATTTGGATTTGGTGAATTTGGTAGAGTATAAAAAGGAAAGTCAGAATCTGACTATGGTTCCTATTGAGTCAGGACAATCCATCACTATGAATAATTTGTTCTTTGAATCAAAACAGTTCGCCTTGAAATTAGAATCATTCCCGGAGCTGGACAGAATTATCAAAACGCTTGAACAATCAGATGAAAATAATCTTAATCTTTCCGAAAAAAGAGCATTTGAAGTTTACATGTATTTTATCAGTAAAAATATATCCAAAGAACGACTTACTTATGTCGGATATGGAGAAACAAAACCCAAGGTCCCTAATTTGAACGATCAAAATAGAGCAATGAATCGTAGAGTGGAATTGATGATTAAGTAAGTACAAGCAAGTTGTTAGAAACTAATAGCACTAAAAAGTAATGAATTAGGTACAGAGATTATGTCAAATATGAGAACAATGATTTTACTTGTTTTTCTATTAAGTATGAGTGGGACTTTATCCGCAAGTAAGTTTGCTATTCCTAAGAAGACAGGAATAATAAAAGTATTTAATACTGCTTCCAAAGAAATATTAGCGGAGACAATTGACAAGAAAATGCTAGAAGATATTATAAAAGTCGAACGAAGAGTAGATTCAATTAGCAGCACATTATCTTCTTTTAATAAATATGATACTTCGGAATATGAATTAGTATCACTTTATCTAAAACAATTACAAAACTACAAGGAATTGTTGCAATCAAAATATGATGAATGGAAGTTAAAATATGGCGAGTTGAAAAGTGGATACACAGATAATCTTGTTTATGATGATTTTGGTACTATGATGGAAAAGAGATATTACATTGTAAAGAATTACAGTGTGCTGATTAAGCCAAATGAGGTTATTGAACGGGGTGATTCATCCTACATAGAACTCTCTTCATTTGCATCGAATAAGACATTAACGATTATTGATAATGAAAGTAAAAAGTTGATTTATTCATATAAACTGGGCAGTATTGAAAATTCCTCCAAAATATTCACTAATGTGATAACTGACAGTCTATCAGTATACTATGATAGTTTAAAAAATAGAATACCATATTCTAGCAAAAAAATAACAATTGTAGTCAGTGATAGCCTAAAGCAATTAGATAAATTTTCGACTACATATGTACATGCATTTTATCCAACACAAGGAATGCAATACGATGTCTATCAAGCCAGTGCAGTAATTGATGATTCAGCTCTATTTCAGATGCAATCAGATTCTTTGGACGCTTTGATACGTAACAATAAGAGTAAGACATTTGCACTTTTAAAAATAGTCATTGCGAAATCACATGAAAGAACTCCTGAAGCAATTGCAATTGCTGAATCTTCTTCTCAAGAAATACAGCAAGAGATTGATCAATATGATGTTAGAATGCCAGTTTACAGGGACTTAAAGTATTTAAAAGAATTATTGAAAAGATATGATGAAGCCAAAGAAAAAGTTAATAAAGCCCATGCAGAGTGGGAACAAGAAAATGGTGCTGGCTATCCTGTAGAATATGTTTATCACAGTAAGATAGTAATTAATGGTGGTGGTTGGAATTTCGAAAGTGATGATATAGAATCATTTGAAGTTTTGGGAAATGGTAAAAATCTCACAATAGAGTTCATTGAGAAAGGTACCAAGAAACCATTCCTTGAATATGAAATACCCGAATTGAATGGGAGCTTTGAGCTTGATATTGATGAACTTAAACAGAATATAGGTGAGTATTTGAATCAAGAAGGTTCATCATTTCTAACTGATTATTCATCCAATATTATCATCAGAATAAAGCAGAAACAGAAGGTAATTTCAACTTTTGAAGTTTTCCTTTCAGCTCAGGTAGGTTAAAGTCAGCATAGTTATTTACAGCCAATACATAGATAATTACTTCGGCATCCTATTTAGGATGCTTTTATTATGGTTATAAATGATAAAAATAGCCAAATACGTGCTTACAATCTACTCAGAGAGTGATGAATGCTAAGCTTCAACTTCTTATGTAAGCAACGTGGTACGAAAATTGCAATGTTCATTTCCATTGTACTTTATTCAATGAACTTTGAACATCAAAGGAATGGTCATGAATGCTTTTTTGAGACTCCTTGTACTCATTATGCTCCCAATTGCTTGCTTGCAAGCACAAATCCCCAGCTATATACCCATGGATAGTCTGAAAGGATGGTATCCTTTTTCAGGCAATGCCAATGATATCAGTGGTTTGAATCAACCCGGCGTGATTAATGGCGCATCATTGGAAACCGATAGATTTTCAGCAAGTAATTCTAGCTATAGCTTCGATGGTGTGAATGACTTTATCTCATTGGGTGATTGGTTTGATTATACCACCTTCACTATCTCCATGTGGGTAAAACCCGATACTCAATTGGGTCTTGCAACGTTGATTGACAATAAACAATTTGGTGATAGCAATTGGGTTTGTAATGCAATTAATGATTGGAAATCCAATGGCTATACATTCATGAATTCTCCTGTATTCTTTCTTTCAAAAGAAGGATGGAGTCATGTAATTCTCGAGTATGCAAATGGTCAGGCAAGCGTATTTGTTAATGGTGAATTGAAATCACAAACTACCTCAACGCTATTATATTCATTGCCACCTAGTTTACATATCGGTTATTCTGAAATGGATAATGGAAGATATTGGAAAGGAAAGATTGATGATGTGGCGATGTGGAATAGAGCATTGACACAATCTGAGATAAGAGGTTTATTCATTTCAGGTGTTGATACAATTCCAATCATACCAACAGTCAAGACAGTTTCAACTGTTTCTTGTTTTGGAGGTAATGATGGCATTGCAACTGTCACGCATGAAGGTGGGAAAGGACCATTCACATATTCATGGAATACAAATCCTGCGCAAACAACGCAAACAGCCACAAATTTGAGTGCTGGTACATATTCAGTTACAGTCAAGGACTCTCGCGATTCTATCGCCACAGCTACTATAACAATTACACAGCCCCCTACAATTTCGAATGTTATTGCTTCAGTCACTCAAAATGTTGATTGCTTCGGTGAAGCCGGTGGCTCAGCAATAGTCTCAAATCCTACAGGTGGCACTCCACCATATGCATATTCATGGAATACAGTCCCGGAACAACAGTCACAAATTGCTTCAGATCTCAAAGCGGGTTCATATACAGTTACAGTCACAGATGCCAAAGGTTGTAGCGCGCAATCAACAGTGACAATCACGGAACCTAATTCCAAAGTTGAAGTAGGATCTGCAATTGT
>JBEEPK010000037.1:0-18200 GCA_041191145.1 Bacteroidota bacterium | reverse complement strand
TTCGACTTTTCGCTGATGCGAAGTGCCAAATGCCCATCCTTTTAACTTTACGAGGAGTTCGTGAGGCAAAACTACATAAGTACTTTATAAGTTCCTATCAACATTTTCAACGAACGAATTTTTTGTAACGCTCATTGATTCTGCCCCAATGCAAATTTGCCAAGAAATTGTCAACATACTTGGCTCTGCCCGGACCATCCTTGTGATAATAGGCATGTTCAAACACATCGCAAGAAATCAATGGGATTCCGCCCCAAATTGCTCCATAATGATGTTCATCCACGAGGACATTGAGCAAACGACCACTATAAAGCTGATCATAAGTCAAAACTCCCCAACCGGATAATTTTGCGGCTATGCAAGCGGCCTTAAAATCAGCTTTCCAATTGTCAAATGAACCGAATTCCTTTTCAATCGCTGCAAGAATTTCTGGTCCTTTCGATGGATCACCATCTCCGCCAAGCACTTCCCAATAGACATCATGAAGAACGGTTCCGCCATGATTCCATGTAAGGCGGCGCTTCAATTCTCCGACATGGCTATAATTACCATTCGCACCGGAACGATCTGCTGATTCCAGCTCTCCCTCAATCTTATTAAGGAATGTCACATATCCTTTGTGATGGGTATTATAATGCCAATCAGATGTTTCTGGTGAAACCACTGATGCTAATAACTCTTTTGCTTCCTCATCACTATACGGACGGGGATTGAATTTCCATTCATATGCCATAATGCGTATCTCTATGTAAAATTGGGAAAATCACACACCGAAAGAACTTCCGCAGCCGCAAGTCTTTGTTGCATTCGGATTATTGAATGTGAAGCCACGACCATTCAAGCCATCGCTATAATCAAGCGTCACACCCATCAGATAAAACAAACTCTTGGGATCAACAAATACTTTCACGCCTTGCGTTTCATATATACGATCCAAATCCTTGCTCGTGGCGTCAAAACCCAATGTATAAGACATCCCGGAGCAACCTCCGCCTTTGACACCAACTCTTAGACCATAATCCTCGGGAATGGCATTTTGTGCTTTGATTTTTTTGACTTCACTCAAAGCTTTGAATGTGATGCGAACATTATCATTCTCATCAGCACCTGTCACTCCAATTGGAATGGTCTCAAAACCAATCTCTTCCTCTGCGGAATTGAGATTCAATAAATCTATCATGATTCACCTCTCGGATGATATAAACCTAAATGGTAAAAACTATCGTAAACGATGCAAATTTACGAACTTTGCGCAATTGCTCGGGCATTTTGGATGCTCATTTCGGGGTTGTAATCTCCTGTTCACAAAGAAAAGGTACTAAATGCGAGTCCGTTCACTGCCCTTCAAACGATGGTATCTGGTCATAGAATCTTTTTTTGAAGATTTAGGTTCCAGACATCTCTTTCTGATTTCAGCAGGAATCGCATTCAATGCTCTCTTGTGCGTATTCCCTCTTCTAATGGTTGCTTTATTCATTGTTGGCAATATTCTGGATATTCAGTCATTTATTCCATCATTAGAAGTGTTTTTGTCTACACTTTTGCCAATGGGTGAATCCGGTTCAGGTGCTGTATCTTTAATATTGAAAGAAGTTCAGACTTTATTTGCATATAGTTCAGGTGCAGGTTGGATTGGTATTCCTGCTTTGCTCTGGACAGCATCTGCATTGCTTTCTTCTTTCAGAAGTGGTATGGAAGCTGTTTTTGGATCCATTACCGAACAGTCATTTGTACATGTCAAGGCAAGAGATCTTGGTGGAACCGTTGTTTTCATATTGCTCGTGATTGCAAGTACACTTCTTCATCCTGTGGCTTCGGCATTCGAGGGATTGCTTTTTCCAATTCTCCCCGATGGTTTATTCATCACGGGAATATTGGTGAGAATCGTTGCTTTCATTTCTCCGCCGATGTTATTCATGTTTATTTATCGAACATTGCCACCCAAAAAGCTCCCTTGGTCCACAATTCGAAATGCAACCTTACTTGCTTGGATTTTATGGGAAAGTGCTCGATTACTATTCAGTTGGTATGTTGGGAAATCAACCGGTTTTGGTTTCTTTTATGGAACATATGCGGTTCTGGTCATACCGGCAATCTGGACATATTATACGGCTGTGATAACATTGCTATCAGCGGAGCTTGCAAAAAGACATACCGAAAAAAAGTCTTAGGCGTTCAATTTTGCTAAATTTGCAAACAGAAATTTCCTCCAAAGCTGAGTTACTTGCATTGCTTTCATGAATAATTCTGCCTCATTCACACAAGAAGAACTTCTTTCAATTCTCGGTGACAACACACAAAACCCGCCGAGTAATTGCATAGGTATTTCAACTGATTCACGAAATATCATTGAAGGCAATCTATATATCCCTCTGAAAGGCGAACATTTCGATGGACATGCTTTCATATCAGATGCACTAAGCAAAGGTGCAATTGGTGTATTGATAGAAGAAGATGTAAGTTCTGAAATACAGGGAATAGACCAAATTCCACATATCATTGTATCAAATACCCTTCATGCGCTTGGTCAATTAGCACATGCTCATCGAAGAAAATTCGATATTCCCATCATTGCCATTGCCGGTGCCGCCGGTAAAACATCAACAAAAGATTGTGCAGCACACATTGTAGGCTCACTAAAGCGAACACTGAAAACCACCGCCAATTATAATAATCAAGTCGGCGTTCCACTCATGATATTACAATTGGATGAAACACATGAGGCGGCTGTCATAGAAATCGGTACGAATGAACCCGGAGAAATTGCCATTTTATCAGCAATGCTGGCTCCCACACATGGTTTGATTACGAATATCGGCAAAGAACATCTCGAAAAACTCATAGATCTAGATGGCGTTGAAAGAGAAGAAACTACGCTGTTCACATGGCTAGAACAATATGGTGGCACAAGACTTATCAACTTGAATGATGAGCGATTAAAGAAATATGCTAAAGGCCCGAGAATTGCAACTTTTGCGCTTGATATGGATGCTGATATTCATGCAAAGTGGGAGTTAAATGAACAAGGTTTGGCGCAAATCACCCTTGAAACACAACATAATATTGAAACCATTCAACTTAATTTGCCCGGAAAAGTTGGCGCAATGACTGCAATTGCAGGCGCTTGCATTGGTTTGACCATTGGCATGAACATTTCCCGGATCGCAGACTCCTTACGCTCCTATGAAGCACCTGTATATTCAGGGTATGGAAGAATGGCTAAAATCATGCTCGATGACATCATTGTTTTGAATGATTCCTATAATGCGAATCCTGCATCGATGCTGACGGCACTCGAAACATTGTCTTCGATGCCCAACAAAGGAAAACGCATCGCAATTCTTGGTGATATGCGAGAACTTGGGGATTCTTCCGGTGAAGAACATCGAAATCTATTGAGCAAAATTGTAGATTATTGCGATGAGTGCATCGTGACAGGATCTGAATTTCATAAGGCGGCGCAAGCTTCCATACATGAATACATCACTTATGCCGATTCAGCAGAAGAATGCGCTCAATTGATCCATGCAAAGGCCATGTCCGGTGATATTGTTCTCATCAAAGGATCGAGAGGAATACAACTTGAAAAAGTGCTGGAACATTGGAAACATTATCGTACAACAAAAGAACATTCTTGAGGGAATTGCATGCTTTATTTCTTGACCTCTTGGCTACGAACAACATTTAATCTCCCAGGATTTGGCGTCTTTCAATATGTGACATTTAGATCTGCCGCCGCAACAATTACTGCATTATTGATATCGTTCATTGTCGGTCCTTGGATCATACGCATGCTCAAACGCATGCAAATCGGTGAGCAGGCAAAATCGGAATTGCAGGAAACAGGCAATCATTCACTCAAGGCCGGCACACCGACCATGGGGGGATTGATAGTGCTTTCCGCGGTTATCATTCCAACGCTTTTATGGTCAAATATTCAGAATACATTTGTCATTCTTATAATATTTATAACATTGGGACTTGGTGCGGTGGGTTTTCTGGATGATTATTTGAAAGTCATCAAGAAAATGAAAAAGGGATTGATAGGTAGATACAAAATCATTGGTCAACTATTGGTCGGACTCATCGTTGGCTCCACGATTTACTTCTATCCGGAATGGTTCTCATATAATTTTGATCAATATAATACGCTGACCACTGTTCCATTCGCCAAAGACATTCATTTTGATTTTGGATGGATGTATATTCCGGCAATTATGTTTATTCTCACTGCAACTTCAAATGCCGTGAATCTCACCGATGGTTTGGATGGTCTCGCAATTGGAACTGTTGGCATTGCAGCCCTCGCATTGGCCGTGATTTCTTATGTGAGTGGCAATGCAGTATTCTCTCAGTATCTCAATATCTTTCATCTTCGTGGAGCTGATGAATTAACCATATTCAGTGCGGCCTTGGTGGGTGCCTCGCTTGGATTTCTTTGGTTTAATTCATTTCCTGCTCAAGTATTCATGGGTGATACCGGCTCTCTCGCATTGGGTGGGGCGCTTGGTGGATTATGCATTCTGATCAAAAAAGAATTTCTTTTACCCATTCTTGGCGGAGTTTTCTTTGCCGAAACCTTATCTGTGATCATTCAAGTGCTATATTTCAAATATACCAAGAAGAAATTCGGAGAAGGAAAGAGACTATTGAAGATGTCACCACTTCATCATCATTTCGAGAAATCAGGATTGCATGAGTCAAAAATCGTCACAAGATTCTATATCATAGGAATTCTCCTCGCAATTATCACAATGGCCACATTCAAGGTTCGATGACAGTATTATCGAATCATAACCTTGCTTAGCAACACAATTCCATAATTTGGCATATTATCATGTACATTCATGATGCGGATAACATATGCTTAAGAAAATCCTCGTAGTTGATGATGAAGAAGATATCATAGACCTCATTCGATATAATCTCGAAAAAGAGGGATATTCCGTGGCAACCGCATCGGATGGAGACTCCGCGCTTGAAGTTGCCGGAGAATTCAAGCCGGATCTTATCATTCTAGACATCATGATGCCGGGGCCTGATGGTTTCGAAGTATGCCGACAAGTACGCCTCATTCCGGGATTGGCGCAAGTTTCTATTATCTTTTTGACTGCAAAAACAGGAGAAATTGATCAAATTTTGGGTCTTGAACTTGGCGCTGATGATTATATTCAAAAGCCGGTCAGCCCACGCATATTGGTGGCCAGAGTCAAAACCATCCTTCGTCGTGCCGCAGAAAAAGTTCGTACAGAAACCATCGCCGCACCTGAAATTCTCACAATAGACACTTTAGAAATCAATCGCCAGAACTATACTGTTCGCATTGATGAAAAAGAATCATTCTTTCCCAAAAAAGAATTCGAATTACTCGCATTTTTGGCTGCAAATCGAGGAAAAGTCTTTCCTCGTGAGTCATTGCTCAAGCGTATTTGGGGGGAAAGTGTCTATGTTGTTGACAGAACAGTAGATGTTCATGTCTCCAAAATCCGCGAAAAACTCGGCCGATATGGCCATCTGATAGAAACCGTCAAGGGCGTCGGCTATCGCTTCAAAGATTGATTTTCAAGTCAATCACACTATCCTCATATACGAATCGTCAAGCGCACGTAAAAAAAGGGAATTTGTGGGTTGCTTAAGCCCAATCGAAGGTAAATGCCCATAAACTCGTAAATTGCGCGGTACACTTATCCCCAATTGCATAACTCTATGAAAATTACAAAAGCACTGATCTTCGGTGCCTGCATAGGCATCGGAATTTTTCTCGGTACAATGTCACGCCCTGCGATGTCAAATGACTCGATTTATGATCAAGTCAAAAAATTCAATGATGTCCTCAATCGTGCCAATCAGATGTATGTCGAGAATGTGGATTCCAAAAAGCTTACAGAAGCCGCAATACGAGGTATGCTCAATGAGTTAGATCCGCATTCGGTTTATATTCCTGCAGATCAAATGAAAAAAGTGACTGAAGATTTCCAAGGTAGCTTTGAGGGAATCGGGGTTGAATTTGATGTGGTAAAAGATACGATAACAATCGTGACTCCGATTAGCGGTGGACCAAGCGAAGCATTGGGTATTCAATCCGGCGATAAAATCGTAAAGATCAATGATAGTACTGCAATTGGTTTGACAAGAGAAGATGTCCCTAAAAAATTGCGCGGTCCAAAAGGCACACGCGTGAAGCTTGGAATCAAAAGATCAGGCGAAGGAAAATTGATTGATTATGACATCACTCGTGACAAGATTCCACTCTATACGGTTGATGCCTCTTTCATGATTGAAAAAACCGATATCGGCTTGATTTCCATTAATCGTTTTGCTGCGACAACTCATTCAGAATTCATGGAAGCAGCAACAAAACTTCGTGCCGAGGGAATGAAAAGACTCATTCTTGATCTTCGTAATAATCCAGGCGGATATTTGGATCAAGCCTTCAGATTGGCAGATGAATTTTTGAAGGGCGGGCAAAAGATCGTATATACAAAAGGTCGCAGACCAGAAGTTGATGAGGATTATTTCTCCGGCGATGGAGGGAATCTTGAAAATCTTCCACTCATCGTGATGATCAATGGTGGCTCTGCTTCCGCAAGTGAAATCGTTTCAGGTGCAGTGCAAGATCTCGATCGCGGTTTGATTGTCGGCGATGTATCATTCGGCAAAGGACTCGTTCAACAGCAATATCCACTTCCAGATGGCTCAGCATATCGTCTAACCATCTCAAGATATTATACACCTTCCGGAAGACTTATTCAAAGACCCTATGGCGATAAAGACAAATACTATCGTGGAGAAGGTCGCGAAGATGTTGAAGAAGGAGAAAATATCGAGCATTCACAAGATTCAAAAAAATCATCTGATTCTACTCGTCCTGTATTTAAAACCGTCAGCGGAAGAACAGTCTATGGCGGCGGGGGAATCACACCTGATTATGTCGTTAAACCTGACACCATTACTCCACTTAGCGTATCGATTCGCAGAAAAAATCTTTTCTGGGAATTTACTGATACCTATTTGCGTGGTCAAGGTGCAGCATTGCGTACGACATATAAAGACAATTTCAATACTTTCAGAAAAACCTTCGAAGTAAGCGAGGAGTTACTGAAAGATTTTCGCACTCTTGCTGAATCAAAAGAAATTCAGTGGAATGATGCGAATTATACTACCGATAAATCGTATCTGAAAAATATGCTCAAGGCAACAATTGCACGATCTATTTTTGGAAATTCCGGCTTTTATCCAATTGCTTATGAGGATGATAAGCAAATCAAAAAAGCAGTAACTCTATTTCCGGAAGCCGCACGCATAGCAAAACTTAAATAATTCAGGAATGTATTTTCAATGACATTGCTCAAAAGATTTTTCTTCATACTTATCGTCGGACTTTCTTCCGTTCTTTCACTTCAAGCACAAGTAGTAGTTCCCGGTGAGGAATTGGTATATGATGTTTCTTATATGGGAATCTCACTCGGTAATATCCGTGTGACAACATTGAAAAATGTTGATTTTAATGGAAAGAATGTCTATCACACAAAGGTATACATTGATTCGCGCAAAGGAATTCCCTTTATCGACTTGCATTCGATTTATGAAAGTTGGATTGATCCTTCTGTACAGTATTCACATAATTTCACAGCGAGTACCAAAGAATCTGATGGTTCATGGATGTATGACAAATATATCTTTGATTATCCCAATCAGAATGTGACAATGGAAAAATACAAGGCGAACAAACTCAGCAATAAGCGTGTTTTGAAAACAGCAAAAAAATGGAATGATGGAAGTAGCTTATACTTTCTTGCAAGACAAATGTTGAGATCTAAAAAATCCATTAAAGTGCCAACCATCATTATGGATGACACTGTTTCGACATCAATCAATTTCATTGCAAAACCCGAAGTAATTGAAATAGATGCGGCAAGTTATCCGATCAAGACATTGTATTTCAATGGCACGGCAGATTGGACCGGAATTTATGGCCTTACAGGTAAATTCGAAGGTTGGTTTTCAGATGATGAAGCACGCGTACCAATTCGTGCAAAAATGAAACTCTATGTTGGTAATGCAAATATTGAACTCATCAAATGGACTCGTCCTTCTTGGCAACCACCAAAAGCAGAATAAATAATGATAGACCATAATTCACATGACAAACAGAAAAAGGCAGTATCAAAACGATATTCTGCCTTTTCGTTTTTCTTGGTCATGGCATTGGGGACATTACTCTTCGCATCATGCGGGACTTCGCGGAGAGCGGCATCTCTTTCTTCACTTGAATTGCAAAGTGATGTAACGGATTCGATTAAGAGACAATTTCTACTTACTTCCACAAAGCACATAGATAGCGCAAAGCCATCAGACATTCAAATGGAAATAAGTAGAATCGAAACAAAATCCTATCCACAAGAAATTCGACTCTTTGCAAAGATATTTGACACAAGCGGTCACTATATCACACATATCGCACCACCATATCGCAAAGATCAAAAGTATTGGTATCTCCTAAAAGAAAAACTCGGTAGATCTAATGTGACTATTGACAGTTTTCGTGTTCGCGAATATGGCGATGCTGATTCCATTCCTTATGCTATTATGCTGAGCGTTGATTTCAGTGGCTCAATGTCCGGAGTGATGGATGCCATTGCCATGGGCACCGAATTATTCGTGAACATGAAGCAACCACAAGATAGAATCGGAATTTCCACATTTGCGAAAGATTATACGCTCAAAGTGCCGATGTGGAAAGACAAGGAAATCATTGTCAACAAATTTAAATCCACCTTCCTCGAAGGCCAAGGGTATTATTCAGGTTTATATGATGCAATCATGAAATCCATGGAGGCATTCACAACCGAAATTCCTGATACCGTCCCCAAAGTAATTGTGGTTTTTTCTGACGGTGAAGACAATTATTCCAAGACAAGATTGAAGATGATCTTGGATACAGCTAAAACAAAAGGTGTCAATATTTTCACTGTCGGATTTGGTTATCCCAATGATGAAATCATGCGGCAAATCGCGCAATACACAGGTGGTAAATATTATCGTGCAAAAACCAAAGAAGAATTGATTGCTATTTTTCTTGATATCTATCGAAGCTTGAGAAACTTCTACAGGATATCGTATAAAGCTCCTGAGTATTATGGCATACATAAAGTAAAGATTGGACTCGACTTTTCATCTGATACAGTCCTCTGTGATGGCGAATATGATACTGCTCCACTTGGACCGGGCTTTGATGTTTCAGATGGTTTCAAATATCCCATTCAGTTTGATTTCAACTCTTCAGTTGTTCGTGATGAATCAATGATTCGAATTGATGAATTAGCTGAACTCATGGAGCGATACCCAAAATTACGATTGGAAATTCAAGGACATACCGATAATATCGGAGGCGAAGAATTCAATCAAAGATTATCCGATGCTCGTGCGAAATCCGTGATGCAAGAGATGATCAAAAGAGGAATTGAAGAGAAAAGACTTCGTGCAAGAGGTTTCGGTATGTCCCAACCCATTGCACCAAATGATTCGGAACGCAATAGAGCGATCAATCGCAGAACACAATTTGTCGTACTTGCAAAGTGATAGGATGATAGATGAATATTCGCTTCGAAAATAAAGTTGCTCTTGTATGTGGATGCACACAAGGCATTGGACTTTCAATAGCCACAATGCTTGCTGAAGCCGGTTGCACAGTCATTGGATTTGCCAGAAATCAAGATACATTGCAAGAAGTAATTTCACGATTGCCTTCAGAGAATGGTCAAAAACATCAATCACTCATTGCTGATTTTTCAGATTTGCAAGCTGTCCAATCCGCTCTGCAATCTTTAGGCGACACTCCAATCGACATTATCATAAATAATTCAGGTGGTCCGCCACCGGGTACGATTGAGCAATCTTCAGTTTCAGCCTTTAATGAAGCATTCAGTAGACTTCTCATGGCTTCCCATGTCATTGCGCAATACTGCTTACCAGGAATGAAAGAAAGAAATTTCGGAAGAATCATCAATATTATTTCCACCTCAGTAAGACAACCTCTTGATGGATTGGGTGTATCAAATACAGTTCGTTCTGCGACGGCATCTTGGTCCAAAACACTTTCAAATGAAGTTGCTCAATATGGCATCACTGTCAATAGTGTATTACCGGGAGCAACAAAAACCGGCAGACTTACAGCATTGATTGAAAGGAAATCCAAAGAGCAGCAGAAATCAACTGATGACATTGCTAAGTCTATGGCAGATGAAGTACCAATGAAAAGGCTCGGCGAGCCACATGAAATTGCATCTGCAGCGGTATTTCTTGCATCTGATCATGCCTCATATATCACTGGCATAACAATGCTTGTAGATGGCGGTCGCACAAAAGCACTTTGATGAATACCTATCTTGCAGCATTTCGTAGCGGACTATCCTCATTGCTTGAATATCGAATGGATTATTTCAGCAATAGTTTTTTGTCGCTTTTGGTATTGATTGTTGTACAGTACTTCTTGTGGGATTCAGTTTTTGCAGGGAGAGATAATCTTGTCATCGGTCAATACACTTCCGATTCCATGTTTCTTTATGTGATTTTTGCAGCTCTGTACGGTGTCATCATTAGATCGGGGAGAATCGAGAAAAATGTATCCGAAGAAATTCGAAAAGGTGATTTAAATAAATATCTCATCAAGCCAATTTCACATTTGGGATTTTCCGGAGCACTTGCGACGGCAGATCGAGTCGGCGTGATTATTTCAACTTCGATCATTATTCCATTCATTCCATTCTTTAGTCATGCACACATTTCCTGGGAAGGAATTGCTTGGTCATCTTTGCTTGTGTGCATGGCGATGATGATCAAGTTTTTCATTTCGATGGCGATTTCATATTTAGCTTTTTGGTTTGAAGAGACATGGACATTTCATGTGATATTTGATATCAGCATGTGGTTTCTTTCGGGTTCACTTGTACCATTGGATTTACTCCCCGATTGGCTTGCTCGCATTTCTTCCTTTCTTCCCTTTCAATATTTGAGCTATGTTCCCGCTGCTTTGTCTGCCGGACTCATGCCACTAAATCAAGCAGGATTACACATTGCGATTTGCTTTTCTTGGTGCATGTTCACATGGCTGATCACTCGAATCATTTGGAATGCAGGGATACGCTCTTTCGGCGCTTATGGTGGTTAAATGAGCGAAGCAGCGATCTTACCACTTAAAGCTGCGCCCTCAAGAGTTGCGGGTAAACCTGTATTAGTCCAATCACCTGCAATAATAAGTCCATCCACAGGACTTTTTTGATTTAGTCTTCTTTCTTCTGTTTCCGGATTGATCAATACAGTAGCCGACTTTTCCTTGATGACTTTCCAGTGTATTACATTTGCATCGCGCATTTCTGGAAAGCATTGTCTCACTTCTTCTGCACATAGATTTGCAATTTCTTCTGTCGAAGTTCCAACAATCTCATCACCTGCACTGATTGTTAATGCAAGCAAAGATTTTGCGGTTGGCATTGCAGTTGTTTTCTTAAATACCCATTGCGTTTTTGCATCCATGATTGCAGACAACTGGATTTCAGGAAATTCTTTGTCGAGCCAAAGATATAAAGATACTATTGGGGAATAATTGATAGTTCCGAGTTCTGAAAAGCATGAATGATTCAATGCAGCCGGAATGATCTTTTGCAATGCATGAGGAGGTATAGCCGTGATCACATTTGAAGAAAAACACTTGGTTCCATCTTGCAGTGTCACACCTTTCACTTGATTATGCTCAATGTCTATTGTACTCACACTCATACTTCGCAGCATCTTTCCACCATGGTCATTCATCCATGCTTCAAATGGCTCAAAGAGTTCTGATAAACCACATTGAGGAATATAGAGCGATGAAGCATCGCCCGAACCGAAAAAGGCAAGTTGTAAAACAGTGACAAACACTTTTGCTGATACCTCCTCCGGTTTGCCATTCATGGTTGCAAGTATCACGGGGGTCCAAATCAATTCAATGAGTCTGTCTGACTGTGCTTCTGACAAAAGAAATTCCTCGGCGGTCATTGATCCCGGCTTACATATTCCCAGTTTCAATCGAAGGGCGAATAAGAGCATGGTTCGTTTATCCTTTGCATTCAGAAAATTCAAACGCAACATTCCGAGCGCCATTCCGATTGGTCCATGTAGACCGGCAAATCCTTTGGCAAAAAGAAGGTCTTTTTCGCCATTTGTAAAATGAAATGGAATAGTAAGATAGTTCTGTTTTTGAATCTTGTGCATCATTCCGATTTCTTTGATCAATTCGAAGAATGATGCATAACAACCCATCATGACATGTTGACCATTATCAATTATATCCCCAGAAACACGATCTTCAAATGAGCGAGCTCTTCCTCCGATATTTGCTGTGGACTCTATCAGCAGAGGTTTTTTGCCCTGTTTTATGCAATGCATGGCAGCAGACATACCGGAAATACCGGCACCCAAAATAATTACATCAAAGGTATTATTAGGGCTCATAATGGCTCAGGAATTCAAAATGTGTCATAAACGACTAGTTACACCAATACATATGCTCGAATTGTCAAGTTAACAATTATTTCATAAACCGATGAAAACATTGTATTTTTGCGCTCTTGTTTATAAGCACATCGAATATGCGGATGTGGCGAAATTGGCATACGCGCCAGACTTAGGATCTGGTGGGGCAACCCGTGGGAGTTCGACCCTCCCCATCCGCACAATGTTTACCGGTAAATCCGGCATTTTGAAATAATCAAGGTTACTTCTTTGGAAATCTCCGTCATATCAATTGATGCTTGCACGCAAGAGGTAAGTTTTACATTGACACAAGAGGATTTCATTCCTCACTTTGAGCGTGCGTATCAGAAAGCACAGCCAACATTAGAAATCAAAGGATTTCGCAAGGGTAAGGTTCCGCTATCAATCATAAAGCAGAGATTTGGAAGACAGATCGAGCAAGACTGTATAATGGATGTGGCAGATTCAGAGTTCAAGAATTATACTCGAAACAATAATATAAAAGTTGTTGGCCAGCCTGAACTACTTGATCTCAAACCAGGTGAAAATGGCTCGATGACCTATGTAATTCGATTCAGCATCATTCCTGAATTTGAATTAGCGTCTTATGAAGGATTGGAAATCAAGAAACCGATTGCAAAAGTCACTGATGAAGATGTTCAAAAAATCATTGATGAAATTCTACTCAAGAATGCAACCAGTATTCCTGTTGATGATATTAGTGATGCCAAGCATAATGTTACCATTCGTTTCACGAAAGTGGATGATGAAACTGGTGAACCACTTGAAGGTTTGGAACCCCAAGAGAATACAATTTTCCTCGATCATCCCGATTTGGATGGATTTCTTCGTGATGCATTGATTGGCAAAAAAGTTGGTGATACTACAACATACATGGACGCAACTCAGGGTGAAGAAAATCCTGATAGATTTGAAGTGACCATTTTGTCTGCAGAGAAAATTGTACCTGCTGTATTGGATGAAGAATTCGTCAAAAAGTATTCCAATGGCAGTCTTTCAACCGTTGATGCACTAGAAAACAGCGTTCGCGATTATAATAATCGCATGCTGGAAGATGAAGCACGCAAAGAGATGGAAATTCAAATAGTTGACATCATCACTTCGAAGCATGATTTTCAAGTACCTCATTCATTGGTGCATGAAGTTATGCATGGAATGTTTGACAATTTCAAAAAACAGCAAGGTCCATCTGCGGCTGAACTGAAGATGTCCGACTTCGAAGAAATGTTCCGCCCTTATGCCGAGCAGACAGCACGCTGGGAATTGATTCGTGACAGAATCATTGAGAAAGAGGGTATTACTCTTGAAGAGCAAGACATCCTTCCTTATTTGCAATATTATCGTTCACAAACCCAAATGAATGATAATCAGATACTTTCACATCTCATGAAAGACAATGCATTTCTCGGTTCGATTCTTGCAAGAAAAGCTATCGAGAAAGTCATTTCCATGGCAACCGTTCTCGATGTAGATCCTCAGGCATACTTTGCTGAAAAAGACATGGAAGCTATGGTTCAGCAAATGCAAGACACTGCAGAGGCGACTTCTTCGTCAAAGGCCAAGCCGGCAAAAACAGCAAGTAAAACTGCTAAGCCAAAAGCTGAAGGGAAAGCAAAGGAAGCAAAAACTTCAACCAAAGCCAAGAAGACGGAAGACGCGGAAGAAAAGCCGAAAAAGAAATCAACCAAGTCAAAATCTGCCGGTGAATAATCACCATTCGGAGCATCATTATGATGAATCAACTCGTTCCCATGGTAGTGGAACAAACAAGCAGAGGCGAAAGAGCCTATGATATTTATTCTCGTCTTTTGAAAGAAAGAATCATTTTCATTGGCACACCTATAGATGATAATGTTGCAAGTTTGACTGTAGCTCAACTTCTCTTCCTCGAAAGCGAAGATCCTACCAAGGATATAAATATTTATATCAATTCTCCTGGTGGAAGCGTTACTGCAGGCATGGCAATTTATGATACCATGCAATTTGTAAGACCTGACATCAGCACGATTTGCGTTGGTATGGCTGCATCAATGGCACAGGTACTACTTTGTGCAGGAACAGCTGGAAAGCGCTTTGCACTCCCAAATTCACGCATCATGATGCATCAACCATTGGGTGGCACTCAAGGTCAGGCAACTGACATTGAAATCTATACCAAAGAGATGCTTCGCATTCGTGAAATGCTCTATGCAATCATTAGTAAGCATACAGGCAAAGACACGAAGACTATTCTCAAAGATGCAGATCGAGATAATTATATGAGTGCCAAACAAGCAGTTGATTATGGTATCATCGATAAGATCTTAGAGCGTCGCTCCTTAGAGCCTAGCAAATCATAATGCTACATGAATACATGAAAGGTGGGGCGATACCTTCGTCCCGCCTTTTTTTTTCTTGATATACCGTGATAGAACATAATGAGTTCAAGAAAGCAAGACAAAGATTCCATTCACTGTTCATTTTGTGGTCGTTCTGCCGCCGATGTCCAGAATCTCATTGCAGGCAATGAAGTATATATCTGTGATCGCTGCATTCATACATCCATGGATGTTTTGAATCAACATATTGCACCTTCCACAAAGTCCCATAAACATCAGAATCACAAAACCGCATTATTAAAGCCATCTCAAATCAAAGCAAAGCTTGATGAATATGTGATTGATCAAGACAAAGCAAAACGTATTTTAAGTGTTGCGGTGTATAACCATTATAAGCGCATTGCATCCAATACTCTTCCATCTCAAGATGATGTTGAAATTGAGAAAAGCAATATCCTGCTTGTTGGCCCAACCGGTACAGGAAAAACACTTCTTGCAAAAACCTTGGCTCGCATACTTGATGTGCCTTTTGCAGTTGCGGATGCAACCACAATCACTGAATCAGGTTATGTAGGTGATGATGTTGAAACCATTCTCGTACATCTCCTGCAGAATGCAGATTATGATGTTGAGCGTGCCGAGCGTGGCATAGTCTATATTGATGAAATTGATAAGATTGCCCGTCGATCAGACTCACAAAGCATTACGCGAGATGTATCGGGTGAAGGAGTTCAGCAAGCCCTTCTAAAGTTGCTTGAAGGCACTGTTGCAGGTGTTCCTCCTCGTGGTGGAAGAAAACATCCTGAGCAATCTTTGGTCTATGTAAATACCAAGAACATTCTCTTCATCTGTGGTGGTGCTTTTGATGGAGTGGAAAAAACAATTGCCCGCAGAATTAATGCAAAGACCATTGGTTTTAGTGCGAGCATGAAAGAAAATGTGGAAGAGACCAGCGCATTGCTATCGAGAGTTGAGCCAGAGGATCTTATCAAGTTTGGATTCATTCCTGAGTTAGTTGGAAGACTCCCTGTGATTGCACCACTTGAACCATTGACTGATGAGGCGATGCTTCAAGTACTCACAAAACCCAAGAATGCACTCATCAAGCAATATCAAAAATTGTTCTCGATGGAACAATCCGGATTGGAATTCACACATGATGCACTATTGGGCATCGTTGAAAAAGCCAAGATTCGGAAAACAGGTGCTCGGGGTCTAAGAGCAATAGTTGAAGAAATCATGTTGCCCATCATGTTTGAAGTACCTGATCGTAATGACATCAATCACTGCATCGTTGACAGAGATGTCGTGGATTCCGGAAAAGAACCTCATTTTGAGCAAAAAAGCCCATCTAACTCCGAAAAGGAGCAATTACGAAAAGCAGAGTGATCAAAGATTGCAAAGTATTTTGAATCATAAACTTAGATCACTATAAAGATTTCGGAAACTTCATTCCGAGATTGGTTTTCTATCCTTAGATTCGTATTTTTGCAGTCCTCCATAGAATTGCCTCCGGGCTTAAAAAGTGAATAACTTCATCTTCAGTATAGTGAGAATATGATGCGTTTTGGATTTTTATCAACAGATGTGGCCATTGATCTTGGCACTGCCAATACCCTCATTTGGATGAGAGATAAGGGTTTGGTGCTCAATGAGCCATCAATCGTTGCATTCGATCGCACCAATAAGCATATTCTCGCGATCGGACATGAAGCACAAGCAATGGTAGGTAAGACTCATCGTGACATTCGCACCATTCGTCCATTGAAGGATGGCGTGATTGCAGATTTCGAAATTGCAGAAGGAATGCTCAGAGCATTCATCAAGAAAATTTCTTTGTCATGGCAACCAGCCAGACGCGTTGTCGTATGCGTGCCTTCAGGCATTACTGAGGTAGAAAAGCGAGCTGTAAGAGATAGCGCGGAACATGCAGGTGCCAAGGAAGTACATCTCATAGCAGAACCAATGGCCGCGGCAATTGGCATCGGACTTGATGTTCATGAGCCAAAAGGAAATTTGATAGTAGATATCGGTGGTGGAACCACTGAAATTGCAGTGATTGCACTTTCAGGTATCGTCACCGATGAGTCCATTCGCATGGCAGGCGATGAAATGACCAATAGCATTGTTCAGTACTTTAAGCGCAATCATAATATTCTGATTGGTGAGAGAACTGCTGAAATTATCAAATGCGAAGTTGGATCCGCTTATCCATTGGATCAAGAAGTGGAAATTGAAGTAAAAGGTCGTGATATGATCACAGGTATTCCTCAATCAATCACTGTCAGTTCTATCGATATCAGAGAAGCACTCAGTGAATGTGTCGGAACAATTGTTGAAAGTGTTCGATTATTACTCGAAAGAACTCCTCCGGAATTGGCTGCTGATATTTATGATCGTGGCATAATGCTCTCTGGTGGTGGTGCTTTACTTAAAGGTTTGGATAGACGCCTTTCCATGGAAACAACACTCACTGTGCATGTAGTGGAAGATCCCCTTACCGCTGTAGTAAGAGGAACGGGCAAAGTTCTTGAAAATCTCCATCATTATATGCCTTGCCTCATCAAGAGCAAGCGATATTAATTTCAGGGAACATTGAAGATTTATTACTACAACACATTGATACAGAATCAGTTGTGTTTGGTGGATAACCTATTTCTTTGTATATTTGCAGTCCCTGTATTGTGTAATTTCAGTCTGTGAACGGAGTTCCAAATGGCTACAAAAGTCAGACGCGCCAGAAAAGCCAAATATGTTAAGCTCTTTTCTCCTTTCTTGATGAAAGAAACTAAGCATGAGCTTATTGGCGAACCAATGGAGTCTGCTGAAGGCCGTCGCCAGTGGGCCCGTTGTACACTTAGCCGTCATTCTCAACTTGTTGATTTGGATGTTCTTGAGGCAAAATCAGACAAAACCGCAGCTATTGTACAGGTTTCTAAGGAAGATTCCAAAATTTATAACCCATCTGATGTGTATGCAATAGGTGATGTTATTTATCATCAGAAGTGGGATGATCTCGGTGTTGTTCTGTCAAAGGAAATCATTTCCAATGGTGGTTTTGCGATCATCGTTCAATTTGAAAAGCAGAAAGAAAAAAAATTGATTGAAAATTTAGTTAAATAAAATTATCCATCTTATCCAGAAAAGAGATATGGTAGGCGTAACAATCCAATCCAATGAGTCGATCGACAGAGCACTTCGTCGCTTTAAGAAAAAATATGAGCGTAGTGGAGTTTTGCGCGAATTCAAAAAGCGTGCTTTTTTCATAAAGCCTTCTGTAGAGAAGCGTCTTTCTCGCATGAAAGCTGCTCGTCGTCAATATCGCGCAACGATGGAACAAGAATAAAT
>JBEEPK010000036.1:0-18863 GCA_041191145.1 Bacteroidota bacterium | reverse complement strand
AAGTCTCCAAACACTTCGTGAACTTGGTGCTAGTTACACAACTCCAACATGGATGAGAGAGCCAGTAGATGCAACAATGCGTCCAAATGTTACTCCTCGTTACCAAATTAGAGCGTTTGTAGCTTCATTTAATAGTGATGAAAATAGATTCAATGATACTACACAAGCAGAGTCAAGATTCTATATTCGTCAAGCAAACACAACAAAATTCATCGTATCATTGAAGAATAGTGGTTATCCTCATGTATCAACTCCGTCTACAACAGGAGGATATGCTACAAATACAATCGGTCGTTTGAATTCAGACAGCTTGCGTCGTGAACTTGACACATTAGGATTTTTCAGTGATCCTTTGAATAACTCTAATAATCGTCCATTTAGATATGATATCTTTGATAGAACAGGTTGGGAATCAAGAACATTTGATTATACACCTTATAAGATGTTGCTCTGGTCAGGTGATAATACAGCACTCTTGAGAACTGAAAGAGATCAAATCAGAAGATATCTTGCATCTGGTACACAACAAACAAAGAAGAACTTTGTACTTGCTTCTGAAGCAGTTGTTGGAAACCATATTGGTCTAAACGCTACAAATGATCAGTTCTTTGTACGTGAACAATTGCGTGCAGAAGTATCGAGAAACAATGCAGGTGCTGTTCAAGCAACACCATTTGCATCTGGATATACTCCTTCAGTTGTTACAAATGGTCAGTCATTCATTGATGGTATTTTTGTACAACGTGGTGTATCTGAATTAGTAAGAGCAACAGGTTTTGTAAACGGTACATGGTCAGATCCTAATCCAAGACCATCAATGATGAAAATCTATACTGATAGAAATTCAAAAGGTTTTGCTCGTCAAGCATTCAAATATAGAAGCATCGAAGCAGCAGTTGCTGTAAAAGATAGTTCTATGGGTATTACTACTACTGCACCAACATGGAATGTTGTGTTTTACGGTCTAGACTGGAGACATTTCGCTCCTAATGGTCCACGCACAGGTCTTGAAAGAGTTCTCCGTGGTACTTTTGATCATGTTCAGTTCAATGATGGTCGTGTAACTCCTGTTGAATTAGTTTCATTCGACGCACGTCGTACTGGTTCATCTGTTACTCTTGATTGGGCTACAGCAACAGAACAAAATAGCGGTTGGTATGAAGTTGAAAGAGCTGTTAATACAGGTAATGAACTTGTGTTTGAAAGAATCGAAACAGTTCCTGCAGCCGGTAATAGCACATCACGCCGTGAGTACAATGCTATTGACAACAATGTTCGTACAGGTTCTTATGTATATCGTCTACGCATGGTAGATCGCGATGGTACATTTGACTATAGCGATGAAGTTGCAGTAGTTATCGGTGATAATGCTAATAGTACACTTGCAATTGGTGAAGCTAGACCAAATCCTGTTTCCGGTATTGCAAATGTAGATTACACTATCAATGCTCCAGGTTTTGTTCGCGTAGAACTTACAGATATGATCGGTCGCACAGTTTCTACTATCTTCGAAGGAAATGTATCTTCAGCAGGTACATATTCACTTGAAGTTTCAGCAGAAGGCTTGGCTGCCGGTATGTATCAAATCGTTATCAAATCAGGTGATTCTGTTGCAACTCGCTCTTTGCAAGTTGTTAGATAATTATCTACAATAGATGACTTAAGCCCCTCAGGGATTTTCTCTGAGGGGCTTTTTTTAAACACAAATATCAAGATGAGTACATAATGGAATTATATATTGATTCAGCAAATCTCAAAGAAATTCAAGACACTGCAAGCCTAGGGATAATAAGTGGTGTTACAACGAATCCATCTTTATTAGCGAAAGAAGATCCATCTTTGAATATTCAGGAATTGATTAAGCATATTTATACAACAATTGGTGGACATGTTTCTGTAGAAGTTGTTTCTACTGAGACTGACGGAATGCTGAAAGAAGCAGATGAGATATTAAAATGGTTTCCAGAGGCGACTATAAAAATTCCAATGATTCCAAATGGATTAGCAGCAGTTAAAGAGCTTTCAAGACAAGATATTCCGACAAATGTGACACTGATATTTAGTCCGGGACAAGCACTTGCAGCTAATAATGCAGGTGCAACTTATGTTAGTGTATTCTTAGGACGTTTAGATGATGTTGGAAGTGATGGGGTTGCTGTAGTAAGAGAAACCTGTGAAATATGGGATCAGCATGGATTAGAGTCTATGATCATTGCTGCATCAATAAGACATCCAATTCATGTATTGGAATGTGCAAAAGCAGGAGCAGATATAGCAACAGTACCATATAAGGTTTTACAGCAGATAATGAAACATCCACTAACTGATTCCGGTGTTGCGACATTTGTTGCTGATCATGAGAAGATGATGAAATCTAAGGGAGCTGTATAATGATTGTAACTAGAATGATTTCCGTATTCGTAATCAGTATACTATTATTCGGAATTCAATTGCTAGCAAGTGGTATAGGACAAAAATTACCATCATTTACTATGGAGGATCAGTACTCCAAAGAAGTTCAATCATCAGCTTTTAAGGGAAAGCATTTACTCCTTTTTATAGCTGATCGAGCCGGAAGTAAACTTACACCGAATTTCACAAAAGTATTGGAACCTAAGTTTAGAGGAAAGGCGACATTTATTGCAGTTGCTAATGTTAGCAGTGTCCCTTTCTTTCTAAAAGGCTTTATTCGTGGTAAGTTTCAAGAGAACTATACATACACAGTTCTAATGGACTGGAAAGGATTATTATGGGAGCACTTTTCTTGTAAAGATGATGTTACAACAGTGGTTCATATAGATCCTACTGGAATAGCCAAGTTTAAAGTGAGTGGAACCGGTACCGATAAAGAACTTGAACAAATTCAGACTTATTTGGAATCAAATCTTAAATGACAATCGACAAAGAACAAATACTTAAAGCTCTAGAACAAGTTGCTGATCCTGAGATTCCGACTGTCTCAATAATAGACCTTGGAATTATCACCGGTATAGAGATTGCAGATGATTCCATACATGTGACCATGACTCCGACCTTTGTTGGTTGTCCAGCCATTGAAGTAATGAAGCAAGGTGTTGAAGAAGTTCTCAAGACTTTTGACTATACATCCACAGTTGATGTCAATTATGATATCCCTTGGGACTCGAATAGAGTAACAGAAAAGGGGAGAAAGGCATTGAAGGATTTTGGATTAGCACCACCGCCTGTTTATGATACAGTACTAAACCTCGATATACTGCATACTGTAGCATGTCCATACTGCAATAGTCAGAATACAGTAATGCAAACTCCTTTCGGACCTACGCTTTGCAGATCGATTCATTATTGTAACTCTTGCTTACAAGCTTTTGAACAATTTAAACCAGTATAAAAAAAGGTCTCCAAATGGAGACCTTAATTTTTTCTATGTAAATGCCAATCAATTCTTTTTAGCTTGGCTGATTACACCGGAACCAATTGCTTTGAGAACGATATCACCAATTTCTTTGGCAAGCTCGCCTTGAATATTCTTCTCATCAGACAAATAATCGCTCACAGCTTGATTAACTTTCTGTTTGATCATTTCTGAATTACCTTCTACCAATGCAACTGCAACTTTATGCATATCCTTTGAAACATCTTCCAAAGTATCCAATTGATTACGATTTGCATCTTCCATTTTCTTAAGCATGCGATCCATGCGTTCTTCTTCTTGAGTATAGAGCAAAGTGAATGCCATCAATGCAAGCATGGCACCTTCTAAGAAGATAGCTCCAAGAATCAATGAAGGACGAGTTGCAGGAATAAACTTCAAGCCACGAACACCGATGATGATAATCAAGATAGCGGCACCGAAGTAAGCCAAACCTGTTACTGTATTTGCATATCCTTCAGTGAAGTGATGTGACATATACAAACGAAGTGCTTTGAAAATAGAGAATTGATTTTTCTCCCATTCTTGAGCTGATATCGTATCGTGAATTTCTTTCACAACAAAATCAGAGAAGAATTCTCTCATACGCAAGAAGAGCATTTCATTTCTGAAAATCACAACATCAGTATTTTCGTCAAAAACCGAAGTAAAACGAATAATTGCTGAACCTTCATTATTATCGGTTCTATCCCAAACTTTCTTGAAAGCAATCTCGATTTTTCTTCTATCTACATCTGCCAAATCATAGAGACGACTATCAGGAAGAGAGAGAATTTCTACGATATCATCAGGAAATCCTGTTTGCAAACGAACTTTAGACTTTGCATGATGAATCTCTCTTCTTACTTTGATCGCCATATATCCCAAATGCGGTGGTAAGACGAAAGTAATCAAAATTGCAAATGCAAAACCAAACACTAATGCGAGAACTGTAAATCCTAGCGCCGGTTCGATAACAATAGCTGCCTCACCAAGTTTTGGAGCTTTGAGAATCCATTCGCCCGATAATTTAGTGTAGCCATCAGTTAGTTCACTTCGACTTGCATTCGTCAAGTCAAAAATATATTCATTATTGATGACACCCTTGAGAGGTTTGTTTTGGCCTTCTGCAAACTTTGCTGCATCAGCACCGGCTTCAGAAATAACTCCGTCAAAACTTACAAGTGCTTCATGTTTGACATGATCTTTATTTGAATGAGCCTGGTACTCACTAAAACTAATGGTATGTGTGACACCATCAGGTTTGAACAAGAAGATAACTGCATTTTGTACTGCAGCTGGTACGACAAAGGTATAAACACTGAATGCAATTGTTGCAAAAAGACCTAAGAAAACCACATAATGTGTCGAGGTCTCTTTATAGTCATTGTGTCCACCATGCTTTTTGTCTTCAGACATAGCAAAGGCTCCTCTCGGATACAGTAAAAGGAATAATATATTTCATTAATTAATTGACAACTAAATGGCATGCAAAATACGCACCAAAATCACTTTTTCCAAAGTTATTCACAAAGAAATAATGGCAATAATTGCTTTTTGGTGGAGGAATGTGTTATCTGTAACTTGCACACATGAGAAATAAAACACTTTCTGCGCATGCTCTTCTTTCCGAAGGCGGCACTATTCGAGGAAATTCCTTTGAATCGTGCTTTGCATTGCGTGATGCCTTACTTGCTATCGTTTTGCTTTCCTCAATAGTCCCTCTCTGAACATCACTTCCATAAGTTGTTCAAATGGAGTATTTGTGTATTCCATCGTCTAGTTTTAAGACAATAAATCATACCAAATCCTTACCACCATTGAGAGGAAATATATTATGTCAGCATATAAACCCAAATATGCCGTTCAGGCCGATGATGTATTGCAAGAATTAGGGAAATACATCTTGGCGGATGGCTTTGAAATTGTTTACGATGAGATTGGGAGTCATGGTACATACCTGAAAGATGCTAAAACAGGAAGGGAATATCTCGATTTTTTTACATGCTTTGCCTCCACTCCCATTGGTCAAAATCATCCAAAGATGCTTGAACCGGGGTTTATTGAACATTTAGGAAGAATTTCAGTCAATAAACCATCAAACTCAGATTTATATTCAGAGTCAATGGCAAGTTTTGTGAAAACCTTCTTTGAATTTGCTGTTCCATCTGCATTCACCTATAGTTTTTTCATTGAAGGTGGCGCGATGGCCATTGAAAATGCATTGAAGATTGCAATGGATTGGAAGGTTCGAAAGAATTTCTTGAAAGGGTATAAAGAAGAAAAAGGTCATCAGATTTTACATTTCCGTGAGGCATTTCATGGAAGATCAGGATATACAATGTCCTTAACTAATACTGATCCAACAAAAACGGCATTATACCCTAAGTTTCCTTGGCCGAGAGTATTGAATCCAAAAATGAAATTTCCAATGTCCGGACATAATCTTGAACATGTGCTTGCAGCAGAGGAAGAGTCGATGTCCCAAATCAAAAAGGCATTTCATGAAAATAAGGATGATATTGCGGCAATCATAATTGAGCCGATACAGGGTGAAGGTGGAGATAATCATTTCAGACCTGAATTCCTTCAAGCTTTGAGAGAAATTGCTGATGAACAAGAAGCATTATTGATCTTTGATGAAGTTCAAACCGGTGTTGGTCTCACCGGAACCATGTGGGTACATGAACAATTGGGAGTTACTCCCGATATCATGGCATTTGGAAAGAAGATGCAAGTTTGTGGTGTAGTAGCCACAAATCGCATAGATGATATTCCTGATCATGTATTCAAAGTTTCCAGTAGAATCAATTCCACATGGGGTGGAAGTTTGACTGATATGGTCAGAGCAACAAGATATCTTGAGATCATTGAAGAAGATAATCTAGTTGATAATGCGAGAAATATGGGCAATGTATTGCTATCATCCCTCAATGCGTATACTGAAGAATTTCCGGATATAATGAGCAATGCAAGAGGTCGAGGATTATTTGCGGCATTCGATTTGAAGAATGCCGAAACTCGTGATAGATTCAGAAGACATTGTTATGATGCAGGACTCATCATCTTGGGATGTGGTGAGAAGTCAGTGCGATTTAGACCACCTTTGACATTATCTGAAGATGAGTTAAATCTAGGACTGAAAATTATTCATGAAGCCATTAAACATTCAGCATAAAAAAAGACCGCCAATTGGCGGTCTTTTCATTTATTATTTGAGCAAATCATTGATCGTTATCAAAAGGAATAAAATCAGCAGTAAAGCAACGCCGACTTGCTGAACAAGCATCTTTATTTTAATTGGCACTTCCTTTCCGGTGATACCCTCAATGATGATGAATACAAGATGGCCTCCATCGAGAGCGGGAAGCGGTAGAATATTGATAACGGCTATAGAAACCGACAATGAGGCAACAAGAAGGAGGAAACTGGTCCATCCACGATCTGCTTGTTTTCCAGCTATTTTAGCGATTTGTACAGGACCACCGATTGTTTCTGACACAGACATTGTGCCTTGAAAAATTCCTGAGATTGTCTTGAAAAACAACGTTACATTCATGACGGTTTGATCAAGACCCAAACTTGCTGATTCAATCAATGAATAATCTATGTGTTTTGTTGGTCCGACATATTCCTGTGTTGTTTGAACGCCAATGCGAAATCTATTTGTTGAACCATCATATTTGGGAATTATAGTATCGCTTCTTTCTTTTGAACCTGATTTCCAGGTGACATACATTGGTTTGGCTTTATTTGTTTTCACATATTCTACGAAGTCCTCAACGCCAAGCATTGGATTCCCATTGATCGTTACAATCGTATCGCCCGCTTTCATTCCTGCTTTTTCAGCAGGCATTATTGATTCCACAGCTGCAATAACAACCCGAATTCCATCGGGTGCTATGCCAATGCCTTTTTTCTGTGTCAAAGATTCAACCAATGCTTTACCATCTGCAGAAACATTGATGGTTTGGCCATTACGCTTGACAGAAATATTGCGATTTTCTCCAAAATTGTCAAGAGTCAAGGCTTTTGTGATATCTTCCCAAGAATACACAGACTGTGCATTAATGCTGATGATCTTATCACCGGATTGTAATCCGGCTTTTTCCATCACCGAACCTTTTTGAACAGAAGCGATTGTGGTAACAGTGCTTACATCTTTACCCTCGCTGAAGGTAATTCCTGAATATAAAAGGAATGAAAAGATGAAATTGAATATGACTCCGGCACTGATTACTGCAGCCTTACTCCAAGCATTTTTTGATCGGAATTCATAGGGTTTTGGCTCACTTTGCATCTGCTCCTTATCAAAGCTTTCATCAATCATTCCGGATATCTTAACATATCCTCCGATTGGTAATAGACAAAGTCGATAATCAGTGTGATCACCTCCATCCCAGTCTTCAGGTAATTCACCGAATGTGAAACCGGTGATTTTATTCCAACCGAATAGTCTCATGCCCATGCCAATTGCAAAAATTTCTGCACGCATGCCTGTAGCCCTGGCAATGAGAAAATGTCCGAGTTCATGTACGGTCACGATTATGACGATAACCTTGATGAACTGTATGAGTGAATTCAATGATTCCATGTGTATTCCTTATGCATCATAATGTGGGTTCACAATGACGCAGAGATTGCGATAATAAGTGCAAAATGAATTCAATCAGCGAAGTGCTATTGCAAAATCGATGATTTCATGTGGTATCCCTACATGATTTGTCTGATTATCATCCGCTGCAATTTCCAGCGGAATGGGAGTTGGAGCATGTCCGGTATAGAAAGCGGTGTAAAAACCACTATCAGCATATGCATAAGCATCTTTCACCATTCGATAAGCAACCCAACTTGCACGGATTATATCGGCGACTGCTGCTTTACCTCCTCTTTGAAAATAACTCATGTCAACAGTGCGGATTTCATGAATGACATTTCTCTTTTTGAAAATGTCCTCTAATGTTTTGCGAATGGTATGTAAATCTTGATCATATCCTTCAGCAACGATTATGCGTGTATCACGGTCGCGTTCTTCTATCATTGTTGCAAGATATTCATAATCGACATGCTCACCAGGACATATGACATATTCCGCGCCAGCGGCAATACCGGAATAAAATGCCAAATAGGCGGAATCTCTTCCCATTGATTTGATCAAATATACTCTTCTATGTGAAGACGCTGTATCCTTGATCCACTCGAGCATTTCATGACTCTTGTCCAAAGCGCTATAAAAACCGATTGATGAACCGAATGAATTGCATACATCATTGTCGATGGAACCGGGCGCGCAAAGAATCTTGGTTTTGATTTTATCGGCTTTGATCAATGTATTGATTGCATGTGCTGCTTTGATGCTTCCATTTCCACCGCAAACAAAAAGATAGTCAATACGATTATCATGAAGGTTTCTGGCCGCGTTTTCTTGCAAAATTGGATCTGTGGCAAGTTCTGGTACTCTCACTGTGCCAAGAATAGTTCCACCTGCAGAAGCAATACCTGCCACCGAACCTTTGTCCAATTGTCGGAAATCATTATAAATCAATCCTTTCCAACCATCAAGTACACCCCATACAGATGTTTCTGTTCTGATATTGAGTGCGGATCGAACAATGGCACGAACGAAAGCATTCATGCCTGAACTATCACCGCCACCGGTTAGGACTGCAAATTTCATTGATTCTTCCTGTGATATGTATTAGCGTCCAAGAAATTCGGGCGCTCTTTTTTCTATGAATGCTTTCACGCCTTCGGCATAATCGTGAGATTCTCCGGCCAATTGCTGATACTCAGCTTCAAGCTCCAGCATATGCTCGAGAGCCGCGGATTGTGCATTTTGCAAGAGTAATTTCACATAGCCATAACTTTGCGTCGGACCTTCCGCATACTTTTTGGCCATTGCTTGCAAACCTTCAATAAATGCACCGGGATGCAATACTTGATTTACCATTCCCAGTGCCAAAGCTTCATCAGCTGAAATTGGTTTATTCAAGGTGGCAAATTCAAATGCTTTCGCATATCCGAGCATTTTTGTGTAAAAGAATGTCGCACCGGAATCAGGTATCAAAGCGATTCCAATAAATGCTTCTACAAATTTTGCGGATGCATTCATGATGCGAACATCGCAAGCCAATGCAAGCGAAAGACCTGCACCAGCAGCAACACCATTGATACCTGCAATGACAGGTTTTGGTAAACTTGTGATCAAGCGAATGATAGGATTATATCTTCTTTCGAGTGAATCTTTCAGAGATCGTTTTCCGCCTCCGCTTGGAGCATCTTTCAAATCTTGGCCTGAGCAAAATGCCTTACCAGCACCTGTCAATACAACACATCGAATTTCATCATTGTCATGTGCATGCTGAAATGCAGATTGCAAATCACCGGTGAGTTGCTCATTACAGGCATTATAAGAATCCGGTCTATTGAGAGTTATGGTATAAATGCCGGAATTCAATTCTGTTAGTATGGTTTCATATGACATGAGTAATTTCCATCAAGATGATTAAGCTGTTTTCGCTGACATCATTTCTATGAATTGTTTAAAGAGATAATCAGAATCATGCGGTCCCGGAGCGGCTTCCGGGTGATATTGCACTGAAAATACAGGCAATTCACGATGTCTGATACCTGATAATGTATTGTCATTCAAATTGACATGAGTTGCTTCAAGACATGAAGGCAGATTTTCTTGATCAACGGCAAAACCATGATTCTGTGATGTGATTTCGATCTCTCCTGAAATTAAATTTTTCACAGGATGATTTCCACCTCTATGTCCAAAACGAAGTTTATATGTTTTTGCTCCAAATACCAATCCGAGCAATTGATGACCAAGACAAATGCCAAAGGTTGGTATGCCTGATTTCATCAATTCAGTGATTGTCTCGATGGCATGAATAGTCGCAGATGGATCACCCGGTCCATTGGAAAGAAAAATCCCATCAGGATTCATCGCAAGAATCTCTTCGGCTTTGGATTGGGCAGGGAATACCGTGATATCACATCCGTATGCAGATAATCTTCGAAGTATATTTCTTTTGATGCCATAGTCAAGAGCGGCAATACGATATCTTTTTTGGATATCAATTAGAGGATCTTGAATCAAATCTTCTTGTTTGGATTCATATTGATATGATGCAGAACATGTAACACCCAAAGTCAAATCCAATCCTTCCATCGACGGGATTTGGCGAGCTTGGTTAATCAATGTCTCTTCATCCTTTCCTTGTGCTGAAATAATGCCACGCATTACTCCTTCACTTCGAAGAACTCGAACCAATTGTCTAGTATCAAGTCCTTGTATTCCAATTTTCCCTTGCTCTTGCATCAAATCTTGCAATGAACCTGTTGCTCTCCAATTGGAGTATGTTCTGGAACATTCCTTGACAATGATTCCCTCGACTTTCAATGAATCCGATTCAAAGTCTTCCGGATTGACGCCATAATTTCCAATATGTGGATATGTGAACGTCATGATTTGACCCTTATAACTTGGATCAGACATGATTTCTTGATATCCGGAGATGGCTGTATTAAACACAACTTCACCTCCGGCTTCTACATTCAAATCTCCAAAGGCCTTTCCGTGGAAGATCATGCCATTTTCCAAGGCCAAAACTGCATCATTATTCATGGTGTCGACAAAAATTTCAGGAAGTATAGGATAGATAGGCAAAAATAGGAAAATTCATGCAGATAGGGGACTGTATGATGTGGATTTGATGTGGAAAACAGGTGTATAACCATGGTGATTTTTCTACAATTGCAATGTCTTTGAAAGTAAGGCAGACAGATGACCCATAAATGCATTTAGAAGTCCATTTTTTCTTTGTTCAGACCGATAATCCCATGTAATTTGTCGGTGTTAAAAAGTAAAAGTCATCACTAATCATATACGGAGTTAATCCATGAGAGTTTTATCCTCTTTTATGCGCAAGGCATTACTCTTTGCGCTAATTGCGATGCTTGCGGTGCAGGTATCAGATGCGCAGTCAAAAAGACGCGTATACATTGAAAAATACACCGGCGCATGGTGTCAATATTGCCCCAATGGCGCTGTTGCATTTGACCAATTGGGTCAGCAATACACAGATGAAGAAGTCATCATGGTTGCGGTACATCAAAATGATGGAATGTCCATGACAAATCAAGGTGATTTTCAACCGTATATCAATGGTGTTCCTAGTGGCTCTGTAAATAGATTGTACAATGGAGTCAGTCCTGGGGCTTGGGCCGGTTATATCCCCGGTATCATCAGTCAAGATGCTGCTGTTGAAGTAAATTTGAAAAATGTGTCTTTCAATAGTGGAACACGCAGAGTTACTTGTACTCTGGAAGCAAAAGTAAATCGTGACATTACCGGTCCGGTTCGTGTGAATGTTGTTGTTGTTGAAGACAGCGTCATAGGTTCAGGAAATCAATTCGACCAAGTGAATGCTTTTAATACTCAGGCAGGTCATCCTTTTTACCAAAGAGGAAATCCAATCAAGAACTATCCACACAGACATGTTGCAAGATTCATGGCAGATGGTACATGGGGCGCAACAGGCGTGATTCCTGATAATCCAAAAGCAGGTGCAGTCTATACAAAGCAGTACTCTTTCACAGTGAATGCATCATGGAAACCTGAGCGCATGTCATTGGTTGGTTTGGTACAAAAGTATTCGGACAATGTTGGTGCTCGTGAAATTTTGCAAGCAGTTGAAGAATCTCTTCTTATTCGTAGTACACGCGCAACGCTTGAGCAAACAGAATTACCATATTTGAAAGTTGCGGCAGGTGGAAAGAAAACACAAACAATCAAAGTGACCAATGACAATAACATGACATTGACATTTGACATGTCTGTAAATGATACAAAATCTGTTTTACCTGCAGATTGGACAGCATCAGTTGAACCACAATCCTTGACATTGGCGAAAGGTGCATCGGAATTGGTGACAGTGACAATCGAATCACCTACTTCAATTCCAGAGGCTGAATTGACAACTGTTGTTGTTGATGCTACACCAAGAGAAGAAGTAAATACAAGTCCAAAAACAACAACCACAAGTTTGTATGTATTGCCTGAGACTGCAAAAGCTGCAATCGTCTATGAATTGAATATCAATCAATTCAATGATTTGTACAAAGATGCTATCAAGTACACAGATAGATTCGGTCCTGCATTTGTAAAATTGCCAAATAATGCAACATTGCTTGATGCATACAAAGACCAATTCAAAGTCTATGTATTCAGTGTATTTGGTGGTGGATTATTGAATGGTCAAATCTATAATGGTTCACCAATTGGAACAACCACAGATGTAAATCCACTTGCCAAAACAGTTTCTACAATGCTTGCTGAAGGTAAGAGAGTATTACTTTCTGCACCTCAATCAATGTGGTGGGCATTTGACAAAACAGCAAATACAGCAGCCGGTAAAAATCAGGATGTATTGAATTTCTTCAATAATACATTGAAACTTCAATTCACAAAAACCGAACAGCGCTATACATTGAGTGGGAATACCGTCTCTTTAAAGCCATATGGCGTAAAAGGATTTGACAATGATTCCATCGGTGATCAATTCAATGGAATGGCAAATCAGAATTTTACAAATCATGTTTTCTTTACTGATATCTTTAAATTGGCTTCCGGTTCACCATGCGTCCCTGTTTTGTATTCAGATAATAGCAATGCAAATCTTGTAGGCGTTCGCTATACAAATGCTCAAGGTGGCAAGCTCGTATTCGTTACTCAGCCAATTGAAGCATTTGATAATTTCGTGATTCGCGAAACCTTTATCAGAAAATCAATGGAATGGCTTGCCGGTGATATTTTTGTTGCTGCCAAAAAGCCTGTATTGACTCTCAATTCAGATGTGAAATTTGGACAATTGGAAGTCGGTCAAAAGAAAGAGATGACAACAGATATCAGCAATACAGGCGAAGCTGATTTGGTTGTATCTTCTTTGGGTTTGAGTGGCTCCAGTGCAAGCGTATTCTCCATCATGAATAAGCCAACATTGCCATTGACTTTGAAGCCAGGTGAATCTGTGAAGATTACACTTGAATTTGCTCCAAAAGAAAAGAAATCCTATTTGGCTTCATTAGATTTCACATCCAATGATGGCGGAGTGGATAATTCAACTTCAGGTATTGATCTTCTTGGTGAAGGAATTGAAACAGTTCCTGATGTACCTGCGCTTGCCGGCATTGCGGATCTCGATCTTGGCCAAACAACAACTACTACCGAGAAAACACTTTCCCTCAATAATAATATTGATGGCGAAATCAAAGTAACCGGTGCTACTATTTCTGGAACTGATAATGAAGCATTTACATTGTCTGTAAAACAAGGCACAATACCGAAAGGTCAAAAATTCCAAACTAAGGTTACATTCACACCAACCAAAGATGGAATTCATACAGCTGTCTTGACATTGAATACACTTGTGATTTCTACAAACAAGACTGGTACATACACAGTAAACCTCACAGGTGAAAAACAAGCTGTATCAGGTGTGAAGGAAGATCGCATTCTCACAAGTTCTGTTCAAGTAATGCCTAATCCTACCACAAGTGATGCATATGTGACATTCTCTGTTGCTGAACCAACAGTGATGACAATCACTGTTACTTCACTTAATGGTCAGGTATTGTTCACTGCTCAAAACCGCAGTTTTGATCAAGGTTCACATGCATTCCAATTGCCTGTCGGATCATTTGCTACAGGACAATACACTGTGACACTCCGCTCACATAGCGGTGCAACAATGTCAATGCCTTTCAGCGTGATCAGATAAGATATATAGATAAGATAAAGCCCCGATTCATTAAAGAGTCGGGGCTTTTTTTATATCAATTCTTTGAGGAGAATAAAAAGGGCGAGAAGTGCAATGATGATTCCAAAAGTGATGCGAAGTATGTCTTGTCTAATTCTTTTGGATAGCATGATGCCGGCATAACCTCCAAAAACAGAGGCAATTGTAAGAAGGGTGAATAATCCCCATTCAAGATTCTTTCCATTTAATATGTCCACAAAAAAACCGGGTAGTGCATTCATTGCAATGAGTATCATGGATGTGAATGCTGCTTCTTTGACATTCATGCGTCCAATGAGTATCATCGCAGGGACAATTAAAAAACCGCCACCAATACCCGTGAATCCTGTCAATA
This sequence comes from Bacteroidota bacterium, assembly GCA_041191145.1. GTDB lineage: Bacteria > Bacteroidota > Ignavibacteria > Kapaibacteriales > UBA961 > UBA961. The sequence continues at coordinate 4,309 of JBEEPK010000036.1, read as the reverse complement.
CTCCAATGAATAAACCCGTTAGCATTAGAAGTGAGAAGGAAATATTATGAGATTCGTCACCTTGCAATTTTTTTTGTGAAATCATTCTTTGGGCAGAAATCAACATCAATATTGAAAGAATGATCATTGAAAATGAGTCAATGGAAATCTGAAGCATTCCAATTTCCAATACTTTTGGTAATGCGGGCATTATTAAAGCACGCATGATCATAATGCTGAACATCGCAGGAAATGCAAAGGTAAGAATCACTTTCGCATTCACTTTTTGATCACGGGAAGTTCTCAGGGCCGCAATTGCCGAACTGATTCCAACAATACCCAGTGAATATGTTGTGGCAATCGTCGGAGGTAATCCAAGGATATACACTAATACCGGCATGACGAGAATTGATCCTCCTGCACCGAGCAAGCCAATTGCGATACCGATGATTGATGAAGCAAGGAGGGAAATCAATAATTCAATCATGGCTTATATCACAATATTCAGTTCTTTCTCAATCGCCTCGATGAGTATCTCTCTCGGGAGTGCTCCCATGGCCATTTTGGGTGAATCATTCACCGGTACGAATAATAGCGAAGGAATGCTCTTAATTCCGAACATAGCTGATAATTCTTGTTGTTCATCAGTATTGATTTTATAGAATTGCACTTTACCATCATAGATGTTTGACAATTCTTCAAATACAGGTGCAATTGCCCTGCATGGACCGCACCATGGCGCCCAGAAATCTATGATGCAAGGAATATCGCCTTTATAAGACCATTCTTTGCTTTGCTCATAATCAAAAACCAATTCTTTGAATGTTTCGAGATTCAACTCTTGTGTCATTTTAAGCCTCTATTTCATAATTGTGTTGTTTCCATTCATTGAATCCACCGGGCACATTGGAAAATGTCCGTGAATTCGCTTGTTCCAAAATACCCATTGCAATGCTGGATCTATCACCACCTTGACAATGAACAATTAAAGAACCTTCGGGTAATTCAGCAAGTCTATTGCGCAATTGTCCGCCATGAATATTGATTGCACCCGGAATATGTCCATCGGCAAATTCATTGGCTGAACGAACATCAAGAATTGTATATTCGGAATCTTTCATGTGTTCATGCACCACGTCCAATGTCATTTGATGAACTGAACGAAGCGTATATCCGAGATCCACATATTCTTGAATATCGGTGATGAATCCTTTACAATGATCCATGCCGATCCGCATCATTTTTCTTGTTATTGATTCAATTTCCTGATCTTGTGCAATAAGGATGAATGGTTTGTCATACTCAACAATCCAACCCATCCAGGTGGAGAATGCTTTATTGTTTTGAATATTCACAGAACCGGGAATATGCGCCTCTGCATAGAGTTGTTTTGGCCTTGTATCGATAATTAATGTTTCTTGTTTGATATGCTCTAAGAATGCATCAGGACCCAATCTATGCAATGCGGGAATATCGCTTAATAATGGTCTGTCAATTTTATTAAGTGATTTCATCATCGCAAAATAATACGGGGGTTCGGGTTGACCTTCGAGTAATTCTTTAACGAATGCATCTTCATCGGTATGCTTGAGTGCCCAATTGACGAGTTTTTCATAGCCTACAGTTGATCCTGGAACAGCACCCAATGCTTTGCCACAAGCTGATCCTGCACCATGTGCCGGCCATATCTGAATATGATCGGGCAATAGTTTGAATCGTTTGAGCGAATTGAACATGGTCTTTGCACCTTCGACCATGGTTCCGGTATATCCTGCAGCTTTTTCGAGAAGATCGGGTCTGCCGACATCACCTACAAATACAAAATCACCTGTGAACATCATCACAGGATGATTGCCACTTGGAGTATCTGTCAAAAGAAAGGAGATATGCTCGGGTGTATGACCGGGAGTATGTAGAACATCGATGCGAAGATTGCCAACCATGAATGAATCACCATCTTTGATTCCCTCATGTGGAAATGCATAATGCCACTCAGATCCGCCTTCATCTGAGAGATACATTTTTGCACCTGTGACTGATGCCAATTCTCTCGAACCACTGAGAAAATCTGCATGAATATGGGTTTCAAGAATATGTGTGATTCGTAGTTTCTCTTGAGAGGCAATATCGAGGTACACATCGATATCGCGTTGAGGATCAATCACCATTGCAGTGCCTGATGCTTGGCAACCAACTACATAACTGGCATGTGCCAAGCCCTTTTCATAAACATGTCTGAAAAACATAATCATTCTCCTTTTGTAATTGACATAGACACAAACCTAGGAGATTGAAATATGTTTGTCTGTGATATAATCACACATGAAGTGAATGCTGACTTTGCTGATGATTTTTGACCAATTTTTCCGGCTCAATGCGAGTTTTGCCAAGTAAATTAGCAAATGCAACTTTGATCAATGCAGCTATGACAAGCGTGATGAGTGCTCTCGACATTGCTGAATATGCAAGCTTTGATATGGTTTCCTTTTTCATCAGCATTGATGAAACAGGTATTCCAATCAAAAGCAAAAGTGGTATTAAACCTACTATAGACCACTCCTGATTGAATATTCCTTTACTCATCCCTTCAACTAGCCTCGGTGCAATGCCGAATGCGGAGAAAACCAATGCAAAACCAATCAATATCCAAAGAACCCGAATTGATTGAATTGAGGTATTGATGGAGAGTAATCCCATAAGTGAAATCACTGCAAAGGGTGGAATGATCATCGTTGAAAATCCAAAGATTCCATATGCTAGCAGAAACCAGATGAGCATGAAGAGAAATGCTTTTGGAAATGTATCATCATTGATGAAAAATCCTTTGATTCCGATAATTAAGCCGGAAATAAAAAAGGGAAGCAATGCAAAGTCTATGATGAGAGTTTGAAGATCCAGTCCGAAGGGAACATAATGTGCAAGTTGTATAGAATCAATTATCTGAGAGAAGAAGGGGAAATCCATTTGCCAATACCAAGCATATCCTCCCAACATTCCCAAGGTGATTGAGGAAATTCCAAACCATAGAATCTTTGCATTTGGAAAAAAAATGATAGTTGCAGTTAGTGCAATGGCAAGAAATAAAGCAATTCCCGCGAATGAAGAGAGCATGAGTATGAATACTGAAATGCATAATCCCACACTCATGAGTAGCATTGAAGACCATTGGGAGCGTTGACTGAATATCATTGAAAGAAAGAAAGCCGTGCTCATGAGAACAAAAGTAATCCCCCAAATTTCCTGGCTTGCATGACGGGCTGTGTCATTCCACATGAGTGATCCAGCAAGAAATCCCGGAGCAAATAGTGCATGTTCGGATTTGAGAAATCTTTTGGAGATGAAATACGATGAAAATAATCCAATTGTTGCTAGTATTGCCGAAAGAAATCTGGTATTTGGAAGCGTCTGACTAGTGATATTTGTCCATCCCACCATTGCCCACATGGGTAATGGTGTATTGACAAAAGGTGATTTTCCGAAGGATAAATATGGTGCCTGATCAGCAAATGCACCCCATGAATCTGCTGTCCAAGGTGTGGTTCCGAATATCGATAATATACCCCAATGGAGAGAAAAATCTTCCTCAGCGACAGTCATGCCGGGAAGATCAATACGAAAGAAACTGAGCAGTGCGGAGATCAGTAGAAATGCAATCAGTGTATGTTGTTTGGATGTCATTCGCATTGTTCGATTGATGTTGAGGATATATTGAGGTCGTGGGTTTTTCTTGCAATTTGAACTCCACCGGCTCAATTCTCGGTATTTCATAAATACCATTAAAGGCAAATGTACTGATAAATATGATGAATGAAAGCCAGCCGAGAATATGTCTAGTTATGCCGATATCTTCTCCATCAATAGGTGGATGATCGAGCTTGATGAAGAATTTCGTAAAGAATGCCCAGAATAACCAACCGCTCCAACCTGCATAGATCCAAGAAGCATGCACTTTGATCCATAGCAGTATGGGGAGAAAGAGATGCTGAATCATGGTATAGATTTCATTCGGTGATTCAATCACGATTTGCTCATAAAACCACCCAAAGAATGAACCAAGTCCCAGAAATATCATTATGGTCCATACAATGCGGGCTATCTTTCCTTGATTTTTTCCAAACATTGCATAAGCTATATGACCACCATCCAATTGTCCGAGAGGAAGTAGATTTAGTGATGTGACAAACATCCCGAACCAACCAACGCAAAGGAATGGATAATGATAGATTTCATTCAGTGGTGGAATATATGTGCCGGGCTTAACAAAAAGAGCAATCAATCCTTGAAAGAGAAGCATATCACCAAAATACATTCCCCAGTCCGGATACATGAT
>JBEEPK010000035.1:0-18996 GCA_041191145.1 Bacteroidota bacterium | reverse complement strand
TTGAACTCCTCATCCAATCGCTCGAAAAACTCATCAAGTTCGGATTGATTTGCTTCATATCCGGCTTGCTCTGCTTTTTTGATATCTTCTTGGAATAAGGATGCAATATGTGCATATCCATTTTTCGCACTTGCCATTGCTTTTACAACGCTACCTGCATAATACGGGTGGCCATCTCCAAAAAAGGAAACGAGTTTCCCTTCTTGTTCATACGATGTGAAAAATGCTTGCGAAAAATCATACAATTCAGGTGTGATCTTCATCTTCTCACTCATTGATGATCAACATTGCATCACCATAAGCGAAGAGTCGATAATCACTCTTTATTGCTCTCTTATATGCCTTGAACAATAGTTCTTTTCCTGCAAATGCCGCAGACAATAAGATGGAAGGTGTTGCAGGTGGATGAAAATTCGTGATGAAACGATTCGCGATTTTGAACTCATAAGGAGGATAAATGAATTTATCGGTCCATCCCTTATTCGGCTTTACCGCACCGGTTGTCAATACGCTGGCTTCCAATGCACGAGCAACGCTACAACCAACAGCATAAACATTTTTCTTGGACTTGAGCGATTTATTAATGGTATCTGCATTATCCTTCGTGATTTCAAAATATTCGGAATACATACGATGCTTTGTGAGATCTTCCACTTCGATATTCTCAAAAATTCCTTGTCCGATATTCAAACTCACTGTTGCAATGCGAACGCCCTTCGCTTCCAATTCTTTGAGCATCTTCTGCGTGAAATGCAAACCTGCTGTCGGAGGTGCAATTGAAGCCGTCTTATTGGGATTTGCAAATACGCATTGATATGTTTCTTTGTCATGTTCTGTCGGATCACGCTTGATATATGCAGGCAATGGCATTTCACCAATGCGCTCAATGACCTTGAAAAGATCACCATCATAACTGAAACGAACTGTTCTTCCACGATTTGTGGTATTATCCACCACTTCGCAATAGAATTTATTATTGTCGAAATAAATTTTGTTTCCAATGCGGACTTTTCTTGCCGGCTCAACAAGAACATCCCAAATACGCTCCTGAGCTTTCAATTCGCGAAGCAACATCACTTCAATTTTCGCATTGGTTTTTTCCTTCTTCCCAAATACACGAGCAGGAAATACTCTCGTCTCATTCACGACAATGCAATCACCCTTCTGGAAATAATCCATGATGTCTCTGAATGTTTTATCTTCCATCTCTCCGGTGGCTTTGTTCAATACCATCATTTTGGCGGAATCTCTCGGATCTGCGGGAAATTTTGCAATATTCGATTTTGGGGCGATATACCTGAATTCTGATAGTTTCATGTGCGGTACAATTCTATAATGAGACAAGTGGAAAACATGTGGATAACTCTGTAAAATCTTGAAAATTCATTGAATTGAAGAGTTTTACAGACAAGCTCCCTGATCATATTCATGAATCAGAGCCGTAAATATACAGTTTCAAGAGGGGGGTTGTCAATATATTTTTTCCTTTTTGACAGCGGAAAACGGATAAAAACAATGAAATTTGTTCTTCCATGGAGCCAAGAACAATCATGATACAGAAAGAGTTCGAATTAGTCTCACACTATAAACCTGCGGGAGATCAGCCCGATGCAATTCGACAATTGTCGGAAGGTATTGTTCGTGGAGACACATTTCAGACATTGCTCGGGGTTACCGGATCCGGGAAAACATTCACGATTTCAAATGTCATCGCTGAGTGCAAAAGACCCGCATTGATCATCTCTCCGAATAAAACTCTTGCCGCTCAGTTGTATGGTGAATTCAAACAGTTTTTTCCCAATAATAATGTTGAATTCTTCATCAGCTATTATGACTATTATCAGCCGGAAGCCTATATCCCGACAACAGACACATTTATCGAAAAAGATTTTGCCATCAATGATGAAATTGATCGACTTCGACTTCGCGCTACGAGCGCCTTGGTGGAAGGTAAACGGGATGTCATCATCATTGCCTCGGTGAGTTGCATCTATGGCATTGGTGATAAAGAATCATTTGCCTCGATGGTCTTTCATTTGTTTGAAGGACAAGAAATCGATCGTAAAAAACTCATCTATCGACTCACTGATTTATTCTATTCAAGAAATGATTTTGAATGGACACGCGGTACATTTCGCGTTCGTGGGGATGTCATCGATGTCATGCCTGCACAAGAAGATGAAAAAGGCATTCGCATCGAAATGTTCGGTGATACAATCGAAAAACTCAGCATCATTTCCAGAGTTGAGGGACAATTGCTTGGTAGAATTGATTCAGTCACACTCTACCCTGCCAGACAATTCGTCACACCTCAAAATGAATTGATCAGAGCTATGGCGGATATCAAGAATGAATTGAGTGATCAATTGATTGCATTGCGAAAGGAAGAGAAATTGCTTGAAGCACAAAGACTTGAGCAACGCACGCTCTATGATCTGGAAATGATGAAGGAAGTTGGTTATTGCTCAGGAATTGAGAATTATTCCATGCATTTGACCGGAAGACAACCTGGTGAAAGGCCCCAATGTTTGTTTGACTATTTTCCAGAAGACTATCTACTCATCATTGATGAAAGTCATGTGACTCTTCCTCAACTACGCGCAATGCACAATGGTGATAGAAAGCGTAAGACCACATTGGTTGAACATGGATTCAGACTTCCCTCTGCATTGGAGAATAGACCGCTCAGATTTGAAGAAGTGGAAGGTCTGATCAATCAAGCAATTTTCGTGAGTGCCACACCGGCTGATTATGAATTGGATAAATGTGAAGGCGTGATTGTGGAACAAGTGATTCGACCAACAGGACTTCTTGATCCTGCAATGGACATCAGACCCGTTCGCACACAAATCGATGATCTGCTCTATGAAATTCGCTTGCGTATTCCCAAGAAAGAGCGAGTGCTTGTAACCACGCTCACAAAACGCATGGCTGAGGATTTATCGGAATATCTCACGAATCTAGGCATCAAGGTCGCATATATTCATTCAGAAATCGACGCACTCGAACGCGTGGAAATTCTTCGTAATCTCAGACTTGGTGAATTCGATGTATTGGTGGGCGTGAATCTTCTTCGTGAGGGTCTCGACATGCCCGAAGTATCGCTGGTTGCAATTCTCGATGCGGATAAGGAAGGTTTTTTGCGAAGCGAAAGATCTCTCCTTCAAATCGCCGGAAGAACAGCCAGAAATTCAGAGGGTTTAGTGATTTTATATGCGGATAGAATCACAAGATCCATGCAGGCAGTGCTTGATGAAACCAATCGGAGAAGAGAAAAACAAATTGCTTATAATACCGAGCATGGAATCAATCCGACCACTGTCTATAAATCGCTGGAAGAAATTTTGCAATCAACTTCCGTTGCTGATATTCAGGCAAATAAAGTAAAAAAACGCAGCGAACTTGAACAAGCAAGAGTTCGGAGATCCGCCGAACCAATGATGAAATATCTCACTGATGATCAAAGAAAAGACCTCATTGAGCAACTCTATGAAGAAATGAAAAAAGCTGCTCGAGAACTTGATTTCGAGAGAGCGGCGGAACTTAGAGATGAGATCGAACGGTTAAGAGCCCTTTCATAATGGAGACTTTCAATGAGCATTTTCCTCATCACAGGCGCATCATCAGGAATTGGTGCAGAATTGGCAAAGATTGCAGCACAAGCAGGACATTCCGTGGCAATCTGCGCAAGAAGGCTTGACAAATTACAATCAGTTCAACAAGAAATTATTGCCGCCGGCGGCAATTGTCTTGCAATGCAAGTTGATGTGAGCATACCCGAACAAGCAAAAGCATGCGTCGAACAAACCATCAATCATTTTGGCGGGATTGATATTCTCATCAATAATGCAGGTCGTGGAAATCTCGCCTCGGTGGAAGACACCACGCCAGAACAATTGCAAAGCATATTCGGTGTGAATGTATTCTCACTGTGGTATATGTCAGCTCCGGCATTAAAACATATGAAATCAAAAGGATCTGGACATATCATCAATGTGGCCAGTGTTGCCGGTACGATGGGCTTTCCATTCAATAGTGCATATGTATCAGCCAAACATGCCGTGATGGGTTTTACTGCCTCCCTTCGCGCAGAAATTGCCGGTTCGAATATCCATGCAACAGCGGTTTGTCCGGATGGCGTGATTACCGAATGGGGAGCAGTAACAGAAGGCGGTCCAATTGGTAATCTTTTTATGGCGGGAATCAGAGAATCACGCGGGATAGCCAAAGAACATGGGATAGGACTCGCTCCACTTGTTCCGATGCTGAGTGCCAAAGATGCGGCTCAAATCATCTATGATGCGGCAATTAATCCTCCGACTCATGATGTATATACACATGCAGGCACTCATGAGCGTGCAATTGGTTTTGCACAGAATAGAAGTGAAGCAGAAAATTCTATGCTTGCTCTCTATATGGGCATGCAAAAGGCCTATGGTCAAAAATAGAAAATCCGTATTTTCGGCCATTGTGGAGTATGACTCAGCCCTTTGGAATACCATCTTCGGGTCTTGAGTTCGGGACTTTGAATCCTCCCACTTCGACATTGAATTCTTGAGGCGATCCCCTGCGATCGCCTTTCTTTTTGAAAAGCTCATATACTCATGATCATTGATATCGTTCTCATCTCCTATAATACTCAAACATTATTGCTTAAATGTTTGAATACTCTGCATCATGTTCCGCAAGGAGTAGAGATCGGAAAAATCATAGTAGTTGATAATGCATCGAATGATTTGACAGTTGATAATGTGCGTGCAACCTTTCCGAATGTACAAGTGATTGCATTGCAAGAGAATCTAGGATATGCATCAGCTGTAAATATCGGGTTTGAGCAAACTTCCGGCGAATGGGTGTTCATTGGAAATGCTGATATAGAATTTCGACCTAATACCTTGATTTCTCTCCTTAACGGCATGAAAGGATTTTCGGATGTCGGAGTTTGTTGTCCACAACAGGTCTATCCCGATAATTCAAGACAAAGAAGTTGGGGCTTTTTCCCGGGTATGTCCGAAGCAATTCACTATGTTACTTTTTCTTCCGCTATTGAAAATATACTCGAAACAATATCCATGAAACTCGGCATTAAAAGATCTTCGCGTTTCATTCCTTATGCCGATGGAGCGGCATTGCTCATTGAATCGGAAGCATTCAAGAATATCGGTGGATTTGATTCCGACTTTTTCTTTTTTGGAGAAGAAGCAGATTTCTGTCATAGAATATGGGCATCCGGCAAAGGAGTCTTGTTTGTGCCGACATCTATCATCATGCATGTTCGTGGAGCCACTTATGGAGGTAATTCTCCATCACTTCGATCACTCGAAATGTTGATTGATTCAAAGATTCGATTCATCAAGAAAAACACTCCGGATGCATCCATTGGATTGATCATGTTCATCATGGGAATCTATCATGCGATCATGACTTTACTCTTCACTCCATTTTCCATCTTGAGCAGTCGATTTCGCGGAAAGGTGAAGATGAATGCCATATCAACAGGATTATATTTCATGAGAATTCGCTCACAAGCATAACACAAAAACCTATCATGAAAATAGCAATACTCACCATAGGCGATGAATTATGCATCGGCCAAATCATCAATACCAATGCGGCTTGGATGGCTCAGGCATGTACCGAGATTGGTGGAATTGTACTTAGACATATCACCATTCAAGATGGTATAGAAATATTACTAGATGAATTGCATTCCCTAAAAAAAGAATATGACTGCATCTTGATGTCAGGGGGATTGGGTCCTACCCATGATGACAAAACAAAAGAAACATTACTCGCATATTTCAATGATGAATTGATTCTGCATGAACCAACTCTTCATTCACTTAAGACAAGAGCAAGACTCCGTGGTTTGCCTCTCAATCAAAGGAATATGGATCAGGCACTTGTCCCATCAACATGTACTGTTCTTGAAAATCCTAGAGGAACGGCACCCGGCATGCTCTTTCATGTAGATAATGTGATCTATGTTTCATTACCCGGAGTTCCATCGGAGATGAAAGGAATCATGCAAGATCATGTAATTCCTTTTTTGAGAAAGCATATTGAGCAAGAACAAGGAAAGATTCCATATTATCATACGATTCTCACAAAAGGAATTCCTGAATCCGCGCTGGCTGATTTGATCGGCGAACCTGATGTATTTCTACAAAAAGATGAATCGCTTGCATTTCTTCCTTCTTATCAAGGAGTGAGATTGAGATTGGGAATTCTCAGCATAGATCCAATCCAAGCACAAAAGAGATTGATGGAGATTCAAGAATTCTTGAAGAATGCAATCGGGGAATATATCTATGGTTTCGGCAATGCTTCATTGCTTTCTGTCACAACTGATTTACTGATTCAAAAGCAATGTACAATCAGTGTTGTAGAATCCTGTACTGGTGGATTGCTTGGAGCTGAATTTACAAAACAATCCGGATCATCTACATATTTCATTGGAGGACTTCAAACCTATTCTAATGCATTAAAAGTACAATTGGCTCATGTTTCTCCTGAGTCAATTGAACAATTTGGAGCCGTTAGCAAAGAAGTTGCAGAAGAAATGGCAATCGGCGGAAGGAATGTATTGAATACTACTTATTGTCTCTCAATAACAGGCATCGCCGGACCAGATGGTGGTACGCAAGAAAAACCTGTTGGGACAGTTTGGATCGGACTATCTAGCGAAGATGAAGTTGTCTCCAAGCGTTTCAATCTTGGAAATGATCGTGCAATCAATCGCGAGCGCTCGGTCATGCAAGCAATTGCAATGCTCCATGATGCACTTGTTATCAGGATATGACAATGAAATCAGCTGTCAAGATTTCACATCTCTTCATGTCTGATTCAATATGCATAGGTGATATCGTGATTGATGCCACAGCGGGAAATGGACATGACACATTGTTCTTGGCAGAATGTGTTGGGAAAGAAGGAGTTGTGATTGCTATTGACAAACAAAAAGAGGCGATTCAATCAACGCAGAATCTATTGCTAGAACATGATATACAACATGTGAATTGCATAGTAGCTGAACATTCGGAAATGGAAATTGTGCTTCAACCTTTCACTCAAAGAGTGAGCTGTATCTGTTTCAATCTTGGATATCTCCCCGGATCAACAGACAGATCCATCATCACGAATGCACAATCCACCATCAAAGCATTAGATGCATGTTTGACATTATTACAGTACCGCGGGGCAATTTCAGTGATTGCATATCGTGGTCATGAGCATGGTCTTGAAGAAGCACTAGCTGTTGAAGATTGGATGCGAAAACTCCCTACAAATGAATGGCAAGTGACTCGCACTGAGCCAATAAATCAAAGCGCTTCAGCCCCCATAGTGTATTTTGCAGAAAAAAAACGCTGATTACTCTTTAATCAGAAATTGTTCAGTAAAGCGCAATAGTGCATCTTTCCTTTCGGCAGACACATTCACTGAAATGCGAATCCCTTCATCCAAGTCTTCCCTTTCTACTATCTCACCGGCAGCATATATTTTTGGCAAAATATTCATGGCATCATAAGGCAAGTGAAATCTCAGTATCGTACTTTGCAGTAATGCTATTTCTTGCAGTCTTTCAAGCAAAGTGACGATATTCAATCCTTTCACTGCTGAGATGCAAATGCTACCAGGAAATTCTATCTGCAAATCTCTAATGATAGATGGATCTTCCAATTGATCGATTTTATTAAAGACAAGTATTACTGTTTTTTCTTCTATATCAAGCGATTTCAATGTTTCCTGCACAACCTGAATATGCTCTTTGAATGCGGGATGTGTACAATCGACCAAATGAATGAGTGCATCTGCCTCTGCAGCCTCTGCTAATGTGCTTCTGAATGAGGCAACAAGATGTGCAGGTAATTTGCGGATAAAACCCACCGTATCTGAAAGCAACATCAATTGTCCATTCGGTAAGGAGCATTGTCTGACAGTGGTATCAAGCGTTGCAAATAATTTATCTTCAACATATGTATCCGCACCTGTCATCATATTCATCAATGTCGACTTTCCGGCATTGGTATAGCCCACCAATGCAAATCGAGGCATATGATCTCTCCCCTTTCTCTGCTGTTTTCTCTGCATGTCAATGTCAATCAGTTTTTCTTTCAATCGAGTGATTCTATCGCGTATCAAGCGACGATCTGTTTCAATCTGTGTCTCACCCGGACCCTTCGTACCAATTCCACCGAATTGCTTTGAAAGGTGCGTCCACATTCTCGTGAGTCTCGGCATCAGATATTGCAACTGAGCCAATTCCACTTGCGTTTTTGCTTCCATGGATCTGGCTCTTGAAGCGAAAATGTCAAGAATCACACCGCTTCTATCTAGCACTTTCACATTCCATTCTTTTTCAAGGTTTCTGACCTGCATAGGGGTCAAATCATCATCGAAAATAACGGACTGTATATCATCTTGTTCAATCATTTCTTTGACTTCGGCAACCTTCCCCTTTCCGATCATTGTCGATCTGTCCGGTCTGACTCGCTCTTGATATACTTTCCCTATAACTTCTGCGCCGGCAGTTTCAGCGAGGAAGGCTAATTCATCGAGATAATCCATAGCTTGAATTCGATCTCCGCCTTTTTTGACGACGGAAATAACAATAGTTCTTTCGATGGGTTTTTCTGTTGGAAGTAATTGCTTCATGTAATTTTCTTAATCCATGAGAAAACGGAGATTGCCTCGACCGAATATGCTCATGATTTGTTCACTGATTTCATGATTGCAGGCAATGGGTTGATTGGTGGCCACATAATGCGTTTTAAGTTCACCTGTAGAATCCATCAATCTGAAATGCAAAGTACTCATTCCACCATTGGTCATGAGTGCATTGAGTTCTTTAATTTTTGAAATGACTTCTGCATTATCTTCAATGGTGATAATATATCCTTTCCCAAATTTTGTAGGCGCATCTTCAATAAGCATGGCATCATCGGCAATGATTTTGAGTTGCTCACCATTGAGTTCGCTTTTACCTCTGACGAGGATGATCTTTTCATTCTGAAGAAAATGTTGATAACGACTATATGCATCACTCCAAAAGAGAATATTTGCTTTGCCATTAAAGTCTTCGATGGTTACTATGGCCATCGTCTGTTCTCTTTTGTCAAGCTTCGTAACGATACCGGTTATAATGCCGGCACATCGTACATGCTTTCCAATGAGTGGACTATCTGTTCTATTGAGTTGCAAAGTGGAGAATGACAAAGCATGTGCTTTATATTGGTTAAGTGGATGACCACTCAGATAGAAGTTCAAGACTTCTCTTTCTTTTTGCAATCGATATCCTTCATTCCATGCTTTTAGATTTGGAAGTTTTGGTTCTGCAATCTCACCTTCCGTGGTTCCACCAAACAAATTTTCAGTATCCGACTTCAAATCTTCTTGAACGCGCTTTGCAAATTCCAAAGCAGAATCAATGGTTGCAAACATCTGTGCTCGATGTCCATGTTGCATTGAATCAAAGGCACCTGAGCATACAAGCGGTTCGAGCGTTCTCCGATTGATGAGTTTAAGATTGACTCTCTTCACAAAATCAAAGAGTGATGTGAATGTTCCTTTTGATCGCGCTTCAACAATGGCATCCACGGCGGGTATTCCAACATTCTTTATTCCTGCTAGACCAAATTCCACAGTTTTGGAATCTGATGCGGTGAAAATTGCAAAGGATCTATTTACATCGGGTGGCATGACCGTGATGCCGAAAGATCTGGCTTCATCAATCAATTGCACGATTTTATCCTGATTATGCAATTCAGCGGTCATGTTCGCAGCCAAAAACTCTGCCATATAATGCGTTTTCAACCATGCTGTTTGATATGCGAGATATGCATAAGCGCATGAGTGAGATTTATTGAATCCATAAGAAGCAAACTTTAGGATCAAATCAAAGATTTCTTCGGCCAATGTTTGTGGTTCGGCAACTTTACTGATGCAACCTTGAATGAAGACTGGATTCTTCAATGCGCCATCAACAAATAATGCCTTTTGTTCGAGCATGAGTTTTTCATCTTTCTTACCCATTGCCCGACGCATAATATCGGCTTGGGCGAGCGTGAAGCCGGCAATATCACCCACGAGTTGCATCACCTGCTCTTGATAAACAATTACGCCATAGGTTTTATGCAATGCGGATTCCATGATCGGATGCAAATACTCGATGTTCCTTCTTCCCTGCTTGCGATCAATGAATTCGGGTATATTATCCATAGGACCCGGACGATACAATGCATTCATAGCAATGAGATCTTCCAAATCATTTGGCTTGAGTTTTTTCAAGGACTCTTGCATTTGCTCGGATTCGAACTGAAATATCGCAAGCGTCTTTCCTTTTCCAATGAGATCAAATGTTGCTTGATCATGCAAGTCCAATGCTTCAGTATCAATCTCGATTCCATGATTCTTCTTGATTTGCGCAAGCGTATTTTCAATGATTGACAGTGTTTTCAATCCAAGAAAATCCATCTTGAGAAGTCCCGCATCTTCGAGATCCTTCATGGTATATTGCGTAGCCATGACGGAATCTGAAGTTTTATACAGCGGAACATAATCATTGATATTACCAGGCGCAATCACGACTCCGGCTGCATGCGTCGAAGAATTTCTGGCAAGTCCTTCAAGCGTCGAGGCATAATCAATCAATTCCTTGAGCTTCGGATCATTCGATTCTTTTACCCAGCGAAGCTCAGGCAAATCCATTGCTTCATTAAGTGGAGTGACTTTTCCCATCACAGATGGAATTTTTTCTGTGATGGAACGAATAGTGGCGAGAGGTATGCCAAGCACTCTGCCCACATCAGCCAAAACAGCTCTTGAGGAGAGTGTACCGAATGTGATAATTTGCGCAACTGAATCATTCCCATATTTTTCTCGCACATAATCTATCACGACATCTCTTTTATCATCGGCAAAGTCAATATCAATATCAGGCATCGAAACGCGATCGGGATTCAAGAAACGCTCAAAGAGCAAATCATACTTGAGTGGATCCACATTGATAATGCCGAGTGCATAAGCCACTATACTTCCCGCTGCCGAGCCACGACCCGGACCAACTCTTACTTGTTTGTCCCTAGCTGCTTTAATGAAATCCTGCACAATGAGAAAATATCCCGCATATCCCATGGATTTAATGACATCCAATTCGAACTTCACTCGTTCAAGAATATTTGCATTCAAAACAGGATAGCGTTTTTCCAATCCTTCCATCGTGAGTTCTTCCAAATACTCTTCCAATGTTTCGGCTTTGGAATCGGATGGAATGGGAAAGACAGGCATTTTGATATCGGATTTCAAATCCACATTGCATTTCTCGGCAACCTCATTGGTATTTTCAATCGCCTCGGGATAATCAGCAAATATCTTTGCCATTTCTTCCTTTGCTTTGAAATACATTTCAGGAACGCCATAACGCAAATTATAGATATCCAATTGTCCTGAATTTGCCGAACTCACGTCCTTGATATTGAGAAGCACATTGTGTGCGACGGCATCTTCTTTCTTGATATAATGACAATCATTCGAGCAAATCAACTTGATGCCAAGTTCACGAGCCAATCTTGGAGCTTGCTCCATGACGATTTTATCGCCTTCAAGCCCATGATTCTGCAATTCGATATAGAAATCTTCACCAAAGGCCTCTTTATACCAAATCGCTGATTGCTTTGCTTTTTCATAGTCACCCTCAAGTAAAGGTGCATTAACCACACCGGAAAGACAAGCCGAAAGGGCAACAAGTCCTTCGCGATATTGCAAAAGCAATTCCTGATCAATTCTTGGTTTATAGTAGAAACCCTCGGTATGACCCAATGTGGTGAGTTTCATCAGATTTTTATAACCGATATCATTCTTGGCAAGCAATACCAAATGATAATAATTGCGTTTTTTATTGCCACCTTTGCGGGCTGTCATGTCAAAACGACTACCCGTCGCAATATATACTTCGCAACCTAAAATGGGCTTGATTCCGGCTTTTTTGGCTTTTTTATAGAATTCAAAACAACCGAACATCACCCCATGATCGGTAAGTGCAATAGAAGTCTGTCCATCAGCCTTTGCCGCCTCGATTAATTGTTCGGGCTTGCAAGCAGCATCAAGAAGAGAATAATGTGTATGATTATGGAGATGTACGAAATCAGGCATAGATAGGTCTTATGATTCATTGCAAACATAGCGTTTTTTACCCCTTTTTTCGGGGCTTTCTTTCCACAAATAATTTATCTTTCACAGGGCTTTTGAGATGACTAAATTTGTCACTCTTTTCATGTCAATTCGGATTTGAATGGTGAATTCAGCACATCTTCCATCGAAGGCAGAATCCAGAGCGATGAATATTTCCCTGATAGTGGGTATTCTGATGCTAGGATTGAAATGGACCGCTTATATTTTAACAGGGTCCATCGCCATTTTCTCTGATGCAATTGAAACAATCGTTCATATCGCAGCAGTTGGTTTTGCATGGTATAGTCTTCGCATTACTTATAGACCACCGGATGAAGATCATCATTTTGGACATGACAAAATCACATTCTTCTCGGCCGGACTAGAAGGCGCGCTCATTATATTGGCGGCCATCATCATTATTCAAACAGCCATAGACAAATTAATTTCCGGTGTAACACTGGAACAAGTTGGTTATGGTACCGCCCTAACGGCAACAGCTGCAGTCATCAATACGATACTTGGAATCTTTTTGGTCAAAACAGGAAAGAATAATAATTCTTTCATCATTGAAGCCAATGGTCGACATATCCTCACTGATGCATGGACTTCCGCAGGTGCAATCGCCGGTTTGCTACTTGCCTTTTTGACAGGCGCTTATTGGATAGATCCTCTCATGGCATTATTCTTTGGCGCGAATATCATCTTTGAAGGTGGAAAACTCATTCGAAGAAGCATACAAGGCTTGATGGATAAAACTGACCCTGAACTATTTACATCGGTCAACGAAATGTTGCAACAACAATGTGATGTTTTGGGAATATCTTTTCACAGATTGCGCTTGAGAGTTTCCGGGAATTTTGTGTACATCGATTTTCACTTGCAATTCCCCGATGAAACAACAATTGAGCATGCTCATTTGCAGGCCACTGAAATCGAACATTTGATTTCAGCTACGATCGCTCAACCATGCGATATTGTCACGCATTTGGAAAGCACTTCGCATCATCCGCCGGATCATATCTGATTTACATTGTCCTTTGTTTGCGATATGCATTCACCGCTTTGGCATGATCCGTGCCATTAGTCGTGAACACATGCTCGCCAGTTCCATCCCCTTTTGCAACAAAAAAGATATATGCATGTTTCTCTGGTTGGAGCGCGGCGAGTATAGACTCTCTACCCGGGCAATTTATTGGGCCTGGTGGCAAACCGGCATACTTGTATGTATTATATGGATTGTCAACTCTAAGATCACTATAGAAAAGTCTCTTCCTCTTTCCAATAGCATATTGCACGGTTGGATCCGCCTCCAATTTCATTCCCCGCTTTAGTCTATTGTGATAAACCCCGCTAATTCTATTTCGCTCACTTGCAACAGATGCCTCTGCTTCGATGATGGAAGCAAGTGTAAGTATTTCATGTTTGGTATACGAGCTGGCTTTCTGTAAATCTGCACACTCTTTATCCCAAAACAACTGATGTATCACTGCAAGCTTTTTTATGATGTCTTGCGCTTTTTGCTTTTTAAACAAGTTATATGTGTCAGGCATACAATATCCTTCCATGGAAGATTGCTTCACTCCAAGACTTGCACAAACAGAATCATCATTAACCATTCTTATGAATGAGAGAGAATCCAATGCAATACGCTTTTGAAGTATAGATGCTATTTTTCGAAGATTCGATCCCTCGGGTATGACCACATTCATGGTCATTCCCGATTCTCCGGAGAATATCAATTTTAGTACTCTTGCATGGGAAAATGTTGGTTGCAAAGTAAATTCGCCTGCACTGCACTGCTTCCCCGAAATCATTTCATAGATGGATGCTATCACATAAAAAACATAGGGATGTTTGATTGCATTTGCATCAGCGAGAATGGTGATATTGGAAGAAAGAGAAGAATCCTTGATCTTGATATCTATTGGCTTGGAAAGCGGAATATTCGAGAACATATAGATCGTCGATAGAATAATCAATGAGATCATTCCAATCAATGATGTAATCCACCATGTTTTTGATGAAATATGAGATTTTTTCTTCGCCACGAATGATTCCGATCAATTTACTCTTGAATGATGATTGGTAGTGATTCACGCTCATCATCGGCTTGAATAATCAACATATATCCACCGGGATGGAATTCACTCACATTGAGAGTCATCGAATACTCACCACTTGGTGAATTTGGCAAAGCAAAGAGTTGCATTTTTTGACCCGTCATGAATTGCACCAAAGAAATCTCAGTATTCTTGGACTCTTTCAATGAAAATGTAATGCGCGATTGATTCGAACCAATCGAAATTGGATGTGGCTGAATTGTCAGTTTTGATATCCGCTTCAATGCCAAATCCGTGATTGCACTTTTGATTGTTACTTGGCATTTACCATTTGCAATGAGTGAATCTTCTACACCAAATGCCTCATAATGAAATGGCATGGTAATGCAATCTCTTCCAATCGAAACAGTATCACGATCGCGCTTTGTTTCATAGACAGTATCTATGATTTCAATAGGCGCATAACATATTGGGATAATTGCCGAATCACCCGGATTAATGCTCAATGGAAGCATGGATCGTGGAATGCTGAATCGTATATTTCGAGCAAATGAGACTTCATTGACCAATTGTACAAACATACCTGAATTGATTAAGACTATACTGTCGCAATACACTGAACCTATCGCTATACCTCCGAGGTTTTTAAGCTTGGCAATTGGTGATACAGAAGTTATCGTAAATCCGGGAATTGTATCTTTATAGGAAGCAATATTCCCATTCTTATCTTCTGCCTTTATGTCATAGAAAGCATCTTTATAGATATCCTGAACACAAAGATTCAATGCACGAACCGCATCTGTATTTGGGAATGCAGCTTGCCATTTGATATTTGATGATTGAGAAACAGTGACATCTTTCAAGCCACCATCTGTGGGAGTGGAATCTGCAATGATCACATAATGACATGTATTACATGAATCAGGCAAAGCAGAGATCGATGGCTTCTGTTTATCGAGATAGGTGATCATAGAGAATGAAGCAATATCACGTATCATGCAGCCATCATCAATGAAGATTGAATCTGTGTTAGTCTCTTCATCATTTGATGAATAGCATACACGAACAATATAGTCTTGTCCTGGTTTAATCGTGATATTACGATTACCTGCAATAGTAAATTTCGAAGCAATACCCTTTGCATTTTTTATACTGATTGATTGATCAAAAGAACCATAATTCTTTAAAGTAATATCATAGCACACTTGTTTGCCGACAGGTACTTTTTCATTGATTTTTTGCGTTGAATCATTATTCGCAAGCTTATATGTGCAGGAAACAGTAAATCCCTTTATGCGAATAGGCAATGTTGTTTTTTGTTGTACGGAATCCAGCGCATTCACGGTGATTGCTCCGTCTTGATATGGATCTTGAAGAGCAACTTTGAACATGACCGAATCTTGCGGTGGCGTGGAATTATATGTAATACTCTTGATATTCTTTGAGGAACCGGTCTCTACCCAGACTTGTACGATTCTGGAATCACCCGCAACTGTATCATAGATCATACCTATGAAATCACGACATTCCTGCTTACCTGTGATTTGTGGTGGATTAAAATCGAAACTTCTAAAGCTCATGCCACCCACATACCCATATGAGTTTGCGCGACCATATCCGTATACATAAATCCCAACTCTTTCATTTGATGTGACGGTATGCACTCCGTCAGTCACACGAAGCCAAGTGAATGAGAAATTCGTCCCCGGTATGGCGAATGCTGCAAAACCAGGAAGAGAGCTAATTAATTGACCATCCAATCTTGTGCTTGCTACTGCAGAATTGGGCATCACGATAGTTATCCACTGTTCATCATATCCTTGATCATAGAAGATACCATTCGCAAAATTCACTGCCTGAATACTTACAAAACGATAACTGTCTTGGAATTGATCACTTGGTGGAACAAGCATCATCATGGGGTCTCCATTATAATCAGTATTTGAAGAAGAGGATGCCCCCGAAGTCTTCTTATACTGTGAAACCATGATGGACTTATTTGACGTGATCACTTGTGGTACAGTTAGAACCGACTGATATATCCCACCTTTTGACAACGTGGTTGTTTTGATTCCATTAATCAAAATGTCGGTGCTATCATATGCAGCAATCACTCTATAAATATCCTGAGAGAGATTTGTGGCATTAAATGGTTTTGGGAAAGGAACGACGATTGCGGTTCTACCCCATGTGTCAACACTTGGCAATTGCTCAACGATATGATCACGCGATGAGAGTTCATTGTTTTTGATTGGTATTCTTGCTCTTTGTTGTCCTGCAAACAAAGCAATAGGTTTATTTGCCTGAATTCTTGAACCCGTCAAATCACCAGATCCATCACCTGCCGATAGATCTGCTTGCACCAATAAAGATTGACCTTGATCTAATCGAGCCAAGATTGTATTTCTATTTCCATTTCTGGCGGTGCTTGCGGATGGATTGATGGTTATATCTGTTCCATCCTCAGTTGCAACAATGGCAAATTCAGAAGGTGTAGAAGAGTTATTGGGAATGATTCCACTCCCCTGTCTATCTGAATTATACGATAAGACATAATAATCTTCACCAAGTGCATCTGTTGGAAGAACCAAGAAAGCATCACTTGTTGTTGAACCTTGATTGAGCGCATAAATACTTACTTCTTTGTCTGAAGTCACATGAAATACATTCTCTGCAACTCTCTGCTCTTGATCATTGGATGAAGCTTGACCACCAGAAGGATTTATCCCTTGTAATTCATACTGCAACCAATGAACTCTATGTGTAAAAACTATGGCGGGATCGGTGATCACGAAATCAACATTCTGCCAATTACCATTTCTACCTTTATAGCGAAGTCGTCCACTCGTTGGTTCTGAGGCGGCTATATAAACATAGAGTGAATCTGTTGTAGGACTATTGACATGCAAATTTGGGATAAATGTAAACCAGAAGTCTTTTCCCCTGCTGTCTTTTTCTTGTGCAGTCATGCATTGCAAGGCAAAAATGCCCAGCAAAAAGAACATGAAGCCAAATAAACGAGTATTGAATGAATGCATGATTGTGCTGCGAATGTTTAGTACAATGACACAACAGAACTCTATTTGTTTCGGGTTCCATCGAATCCTCCCTGATGCAAGTTAGTGAAATATGGCTAAAATGAGAATAAAGACATGGTATTTGTATTTTTGAGGCAAATGAGTCTGAATTTTCTCCTTTTAAATATATGAAACCTAGAATTGCCATTTTTTTTACAGGCGGAACAATCTCCATGCGAGTGGATGAAGGGTTTGGTGGTATAGTACCTGCACTTTCCGCAACGCAAATCATTGATACCATAAGTGATATTCATGATTTGGTAGATTTTGAAGTGATTGAGTTTGGTCAATTGCCTGGTCCTCACATGACACCCGATATCATGTTTTCTTTGTCCAAGCAGATCAAAAAATATGTTCAAAGAAAGGATATCGACGGTATCATTGTAACACATGGAACCGATACTTTGGAAGAAACCGCATATTTTCTCGACTGTACGGTTCAAACAGAAAAACCCATCATCGTGATCGGTGCGATGCGAAATTCCAGCGAGCCGGATTGGGATGGTCCGAGGAATCTTCGCGATGCATTAATTCTTGCCGGCAGTAAAGAAGCAATTGGTTTTGGCGTATTATTATGTTTAGGAGATACCATCAATGCTGCTTCTGAGGCCACAAAAACAGATACCAATCAGCTCAATACCTTCGCTAGTTTTGATTTTGGTCCGATTGGTCGGCTTGTTAATGGCACCGTGATGATGTATCGCAAACCGGTTCGAAGAGAATTTTTTGAGGTACAACAATTACCGGGCAATATTCCGCTGCTCAAATGCTATGCAGGAATGGATGCAATGCTTATTGAATGCGCCTTGGAACATGGTGTATCGGGAATTGTTATTGAAGCATTTGGCGTGGGTAATGTCCCACCACCTGTCTTCTATGCTCTCAAAAAAGCAGTTGAACAAGGTATTCCTACTGTATTGACATCTCGATGTCCCGTAGGCAGAATCGAACATATTTATGCTTATGAAGGTGCAGGGAAACATTTATATGATGCAGGCATCATTTTTGCTGACTATTTGAATGGTCAAAAGGCCAGAATTAAACTTATCGCGGCGATTGGAGCGGGATATGACATGCAGAGAATTCGAAATTCATTTGAATGGGCTTGATATTCTACCATGAATAGTGAATATTATTTTCATAGAACAGGTACTTTGATTCGCAGAAGAACGATTCCATTTTTGCGCATTATGGTGATTTCCATCATTCTCTCCCTGACAACTATTTGGGCAGTCACAGCATATTTCGGACTCACCAAGGAACAAGACAGATTGGCATCTAATCTTGAACTTTCCGTGATGATCAGAAAAGATATGGATACTTCTCGCATATTCTCTTTGGCTCAATCCCTTAGAGAGTACCAGCAGATTCAATATGTGAAAGTGATCTCCCCTACACTTGCCACTATTGAATTTGAAAAAGAATTGGGCGAAGATACTGATGCATTATTTGCTGAAAGTCCTTTTCAATGGTCAATCTCCTTTTCACTCAAACCCGACTATTGCGATCATCATACGGTAAGTTTCATATTGGCGGACCTCAAACAGAAAGAAATTGTGGAACAGACTGTCTTTAATTCACAAGCCGCTGGGTCCGTTTTTGCCCGTAGCTCAATGGTACTAACCCTCGGACTTGCCGGTGCAACAGGCATTTTTATTCTTTCTTTGGGTTTTCTTTCATATGTCTTT
>JBEEPK010000034.1:0-19363 GCA_041191145.1 Bacteroidota bacterium | reverse complement strand
AGGTAGAATAGATCCTGCCGGTGGGAAAGATTATCTCTTTATCAATCCTTTCACATTGGACCATGCAAATGAGAATATCATGTATGTGGCTGGTGGAAGTATCCTCTGGCGCAATAATGATCTTTCAACATTACCGATGAATACTTGGGACTCAACAGCTGTCAACTGGGATAGTCTGAGTGCCACCAGACTTCCTGCAGGTGAATTGATCTCCTCAGTTTCTGCATCAGTGAAACCTGCACATCGCGTGTATTATGGAACAAATAAAGGAAATCTGTATCGATTGGATGAATCTCAGACCGGAAATCCAATACCCAAAAATATCACAGGAAATACATTTCCGGATGGCAATATCCAATCCATTGCAATTGATCCGCGAGATGCAGAAAATATGATCATCGTATTTAGCAATTATAATATCATCTCGCTATTTCATTCCACAGATGGTGGTGATTCTTGGACAGCAATCGCCGGAAATCTTGAAGATAATCCCAATGGCTCCGGGGTCGGACCATCTTGTCGTTGGGCAGAAATAGTGCCTTTGACATCAGGATTTAAAGTCTATGTCGGAACTAGTATCGGACTGTTCTCAACCGGAAATATCAATGGTAGTTTCACATGCTGGGAGCAAGAAGGAAAAGATGTCATTGGTAATGCTGTGATAACCATGATGGATATCAGACATAGCGATGGCTATATGGCACTTGCTACACATGGTGCAGGTGTTTATACAACACACTCACATCTACTTCCTCCTAAAATTTCATCACCTCAATTGATATATCCCGCTCAAGACACAAATTCGAATGCTACTCTTATCCGATATTTCTGGGAAATTCCTCAAGGGACCATATTCTCAAGACTGGAAGTGTCTGAATTCCCGGATTTCTCGCAAATGACTTTCACACGTTCAAATATTCCGGCAGGCTTATTTACAGGACTTTCAGGCCTCAAATCCGGAAAGAGATATTTCTGGAGGGTATTTGCAGTGAATTCTTCTGGTGATTCATATCCATCAGAGACAAGAACTTTCACGATTGGAAATGTAAGCGATGTCAAGGATGCTGAGAATGATAAGATTTATCTCCATGATAATGTGATTTATGTCTCTGCTTACCAACAAGCTGAAAGATATTCCATTCTTGACCTCACAGGAAGAACAATGTTCTCAGGAATATTGCAAAGTGGAGAATCCGCCATATCCGTGGCAATTCTCTCAAAAGGCACATATATTTTGTCATTTCCGCATAAAAGCAATCTTAAACCATTTGTTTTCAACAAGTAAGCGCAATGTTAAGATATGGTAACATTGGAATACAAGAGTACTGTACATCAATAATGTAATTTTGGACATTCTTCTTCAGAAAAGAGTATTTCTATGCGATTTTTTCAGACACTTGGCTTCATTTGCCTGTTTTTGTTGATGGGTGCTCGATTTCAGCAATCGACATTAACAATCAAAGGATCTGATACTATGGTTATTCTAGTTCAGCGATGGACAGAAGTATATCCTGATAAAAATGTAAGTTTTCAAGTGACAGGTGGTGGTTCAGGTACAGGTATTGCCGCATTAGTGAATGGCACTACAGATATTTGTGCTTCCAGCAGACCTATGAAGCCTGCTGAAGTTGCTCAGATGAAAGAGAAATACGGTATGCTTCCCCAAGAAATACGCGTTGCAAGAGACGGGATCAGTATTTATGTGAATAAAGAAAACCCCATAAAAAAACTCACCATGAAGCAATTGAAAGAAATATTCACCGGAAAGATTAGAAACTGGAAAGAGCTTGGCGGAGCTGATCATAGCATCATCTTGTATTCCAGAGAGAATAATTCCGGAACCTATGAATTCTTCAAAGAGCATGTACTTTCAAAAAAGGATTTTCATCCTATTGCACAACATATGCCCGGTACATCGGCTGTTGTGGGTGCAGTGGCAATGGATCGCTGGGGAATAGGGTATGGTGGAGCGGCATATACAATTGGTGTTAGAGAAATTCCGGTTGCACTTGACGATGCAAACAAAGAATATTTACCCACAGAAGACAATATCCTTTCCGGGAAATATCCAATCTCCAGATTTTTGTTTTTCTATCTCAGAGAAAAACCAAAGACACAAATGAAACAATTCATAGATTGGGTTATTGGTCCCGGTGGACAAAAAGTCGTAAATGAAGTCGGTTATTTTCCATCAATGAAACACAACTGATTCCATGGCACAATTTCTACATAAAAAACGACCCAAAAGTCAAGTCATTACGGAATTCCTGGCAGAATGGGGAATTCGTCTCACTGCAAGTTTTTCAATTATCATCATCTTTCTGATTTTCATCTTTGTCTTTCGTGAGGCAAGTGGTTTGATTTTTGGCACAGCCAAAGAACTTAAACCAAAAGTAGAAAAGAAAGTTGAAGGTGCTGATGATCTGAAACCAGAGATTTACAATCCCGAAACGGGTGAGATTGCCACAGTCAAAGAACCTGAATCTAAGTCCAAAAAGAAAAAAGAAAAGAAAGGCATATGGGAGAATCTTGCTGGTGATATTTGGCAACCTGTGGGAAAAGAACCAAAATTCGGTATCATGCCATTATTGGCAGGAACACTTAAAGTAACACTTGTGGCTTTATTTCTAGCCACACCACTTTCAATTTTTGCAGCCATTTACAGTGCATTTTTTGCATCAAGACGGCTTAGAGAATGGATCAAACCTACCGTTGAAATCCTTGCCGGATTTCCTTCCGTTGTATTAGGATTTTTCTGTCTTGTCACCATCGTGAAAGGCGTAAACTTCATAACGACATTCATACAACCAGGTTTGGATGCATTTGCATCAGGTCTTGGAACAATCATGCCTTTTGCTGATACTTTTTTCAAAGAAGCATTCACGATCAGTGAGTTTCATTATTCCTCATTTGTTGGTGGAATCGGACTTGGGCTTGCTGTCATTCCCATCATTTTTACAATCACGGAAGATGCATTGTCAGCCGTCCCCAAAAGCTATCGTGAAGCATCGCTTGCATTGGGAGCATCCGAATGGGAAACAGCCTTCAAAGTGATGTTGCCCGCAGCTTTACCAGGTGTTGTAGCAGCCGTGCTTCTCGGCATTGGACGCGCCTTCGGTGAAACAATGATTGCACTCATGGCAACCGGCAATGCTGCCCTGATGTCATGGAACATTTTTCATCCTGTTCGTACGCTTGCGGCCACAATTGGTTCTGAGACAGGTGAAGTACAATGGGGTTCACTTCATTATAATATTCTGTTTTTCCTTGGAATATTATTGTTTATCGTCAGCTTCACCATCAATGCAATCACGGAATTGTTTGTGAAGAAATATCTAGCCAAAAAATTCCAAGGTGCATGATGAATCCTGAATCAGTAGCACAGAAAAAAAACAAAAAGCAATTCCTAGAGTTTTTCGCACTTGGCATACCCGCTTTTTCAGCATATGCACTCATTGCTCTCATCATATTGCTCTTGGCCCATTTCATATGGCATGGCATGCCCGGTCTTTCTTGGGCATTTTTAACTGAAGCACCTAGAAACAATAATACAGAAGGCGGTATTTTTCCTGCTATTTATGGAACAGTAATACTCGTCTTCATCATGTCATTACTCGGGGTACCGATTGGTACAGCAACGGCAGTGTATTTGAGTGAATATGCTAAACAATCTTCCATTTTTGCTCGAGCAGTACGATTCGGCGTGAATACTCTTGCTGGTGTACCTTCCATTGTATTTGGTTTATTCGGTGTTGGATTTTTCATGCAATTCATTGGAAAGGGAATTGATACAACTCTGGGAAGTGATATATGGAGTAAACCATCACTTTTGTGGTCAGCCGCAACATTATCTGTGCTCACTTTACCTGTTGTGATTGTATCAGTTGAAGAAGCTCTTCGCACGGTTCCACATGAATTACGCGCGGCAAGTCTTGCACTCGGAGCAACAAAATGGCAAACTATTTGGAAAGTCGTTTTACCTAATTCCTTAACTGGCATACTTACTGGATCAATCCTTGCCATTGGTAGAGGAGCCGGTGAAGTGGCACCTGTTATTTTTGTTGGTGCGGTCTATTCACTTCCTGAGTTGCCAAGTTCGCTTACGGATCAATTCATGCACATGGGTTATCATATTTATGTGCTTGCTACACAGTCACCGAATGCCGCAGAAGCATTGCCACTCCAATATTCATCAACATTGGTATTGCTCTTACTTGCATTTAGTTTGAATATCACGGCCGGACTCATTCGCATGAGAATCAGAAAGAATAATTCTTGAATTTGAGACTAATACCATGTCAAAAGACACCATTAAAATTCGCATCAGAAATTTCAATGTCTTCTATGGAGAAAAAAATGCATTGAAAGATATTTCACTTGATGTGCAAGCAAATAAAGTGACAGCCTTCATTGGTCCATCAGGATGCGGTAAATCCACTCTTCTCAGATCCATCAATAGAATGAATGATCTCATTGATTCTTTTTCTGCAGATGGAATGCTCAGCATTGATGAAACCAATGTATATGATCCAGACATCGATGTTGTGGAATTACGGAAAAAGGTAGGTATGGTTTTTCAGAAATCCATTCCATTTCCAAAATCCATTTATGAGAATGTTGCTTATGGTTTGCGACTCAATCATAAACCACCGACTTCAGAAGTGGATTCTATTGTCGAGAATAGTTTGAAAAAAGCAGCATTATGGGATGAAGTCAAAGATCGTTTACATGATTCGGCAACTGGTCTTTCCGGCGGACAACAACAGCGTCTTTGCATTGCCAGAGCCGTTGCGGTAAATCCGGAAATATTGCTCATGGATGAACCCTGTTCAGCACTCGATCCAATCTCAACTGCAAAAATTGAAGAGCTTATTGAAGAATTGAAAGATACCTATACGATTGTAATCGTGACACATAATATGCAACAGGCTGCGAGAGTAAGTGATTCAACCGGATTTTTCTATATGGGTGATCTTGTTGAATTCGATAAAACAAGAACACTCTTTACAAGCCCATCCAAAAAGGCAACTGAAGATTATATCACAGGTCGATTCGGATAATCAATTTATCGTAGTTTTGCAGAAGCACAAAGAGGAGAATATACATTATGCATCGTTCATTTGAAGATGATTTGGACAAATTGCGCACCAGATTGATCCGTATGGGTAGTTTGGTGGAAGAACAAGTTGAATTCGCATTCAAAGCACTTTTGGAATGTAATGAAGGACTTGCAAGACTTGTCATAGAACGCGATGATAAAGTCGACAAACTCGACATCAAAATCGATAAGCAATGTCAACGCATATTTGCTCTCCAACAACCCGTTGCAAGTGATTTGCGACTCCTTCTAGCTTCGATTAAAATCAACAATGAATTGGAAAGAATCGGTGATATGGCGACAAATATCTCCTATCCTGTTCTCGATGATCCTTCCATTTGTAATTTGGTCAAGGATTTTGGTCTTGATAAAATCACCACTGCCGCATATACTATGGTGAAGGCTTCTCTTGATGCATTCGTAAATAATGATGCTGATTTGGCCAAGCATATACTCCCAACCGATAATACCGTTGATGGTCTTGAGCGTCAATTCAAGGCAGACATCATCGCTCTTATGAAAGAAAAACCTGAAATTATTTCTCAAGGCGTTGAATTAATCTCAATTTTGGCCAATATTGAACGCATGGCAGATCATGCGACCAATATCGCAGAAAATGTGATTTTCCTCTTTGAAGCCAAGATGGTCAGACATCGTCATTTGGAAGATGACTCAAATTCAGCGGATGATCAGGGATGATTCCGTGCATTCAGTTTGAATGACACATCATTGATTTTGTATCTTTGCACATCATTTTTTGGATGATTTCGTGCAAAAGACAAAAGCAATCATACTTGCAGGTGGCAGTGGGTCAAGACTCTATCCCTTGACCTCCATCATGAGCAAACAATTACAACCCGTCTATGACAAGCCGATGATTTATTATCCATTGGCTACTTTGATGCTTGCCGGCATACAAGATATTCTCATCATAACTACTCCTCATGATGCACCACATTTCCATCACCTACTTGGTGATGGAACAAAATGGGGTATCACAATCAGCTATGCTGAACAATCCGCTCCAAGAGGAATTGCCGAAGCATTTATATATGGGAAAGAATTCATCGGTACTGATCAGGTATGCCTCATCCTTGGTGATAATCTCTTCTATGGAAAGCTAGATTTTCTTCGACAAGCATTGGCTCATAATCAAGGAGCCACGATCTTCGGTTATCCTGTTCAAGATCCCGAACGTTATGGCGTGGTAGAATTTAATTCTGATGGTTCAGTCATCAGCATTGAAGAAAAACCATCCAAACCCAAATCACAATATGCAATTCCTGGATTATATGTCTTTGACAATGAAGTGATTTCCATCGCAGAACAATTAGAGCCAAGTGAAAGAGGTGAATTGGAGATCACCGATGTGCAGAAAGTATATCTTCAAAAACAACAGTTGAAGGTTGAAAAAATGGGTAGAGGTATAGCATGGCTTGATACCGGAACGCCCGAGAGTTTGCTTGAAGCTGGGGAATTCATTCATGCTATTGAAAAAAGACAAAATCTCAAGATTGCATGTCTTGAGGAAATTGCATTACGAATGAATTTTATTGATATCGAGGCATATCAATCATTGCTCGAAACATTACCGAATTCATCCTATAGAGAGTATTGCAAGAGAGTGTTACAGGAACATCTTGCATCATAAAAGATGTACGACATTATGGAGAAACAATCTCAACATACATCTCTTAAACTTTCCTCGCCATTGCAATATGTCAGGTCAGTAGGACCCAAAAGAGCGGATGCATTCGCTTCAGTAGGACTTCATACAGTACGTGACATTCTGCAGTATATTCCATATGCCTATATCGATAGAACTTCGATTCATACATTATCAGATATACTATCGAGATTGCGAAAAGAAGAACTAGGTACCCAATCATCCACTGAAATCAATACCGATATTTCCATCAAATCAGAATTCACCATTACAGCCAGAATCATCTCTGTAAAAGAAAAGAAGTTTGGTCCGGGTGGAAAAAGATCAATGCTCATTGTCACCATCAGAGATGATTCCGGAATTAGTGCCGACTGCGTCTTTTTCAATATGGCACAGTATTTCAAACAACTCTTGCCTATTGATGCTTTGATTAGCGTAAGTGGAATACCTGATTATGATGTCAAATGGAGAAAACTCAGCTTTCAACATCCAGATATCATTGTTCTCGATGAGGAAGAGAAAGAAGAATATCTACGAGGAATCATATTACCCAAATATCGACTTACCCAAGGATTGAAAAATGCGCATATATCGCTTAAGATCATCCGAAATATTGTCGAAATAATCAGACAAGAATTATCAGAAGAATTCCCTGAAACTATACCAACAAACATACTCAAACAGTATGGATTCATGTCAAAGCATGCATCATTGATGGCACTTCATGCACCTGAAAATCAAATGCAGTTATCCATTGCCAGAGAACGCTTGAAATATGAGGAGCTTTTTTATTTTCAGTTGTTTCTTGAATCAAAAAGATCAATTGTTCACATATCGGAAAAAGGACCGCATTTTCCACAAAAAAGCACTCTCGCCCGAAAACTTCATGAATCATTGCCATTTAGTCTTACGCAGGACCAGATAAATGCTTTATGGGACATATCAAAAGACATTACATCCGGCAGACCAATGAATAGACTCCTTCAAGGAGATGTTGGAAGTGGGAAAACGATCATTGCCATATTGACGATGATTCAAGCCGTTGAAGCAGGCTATCAATCAGTAATCATGGCACCAACTGAGATTCTTGCAGAGCAACATGCTCTTTCTTTCGCCAAGTTACTCGAGCCAATGAATATCAAGATTGTGCAGTTACTTGGAGGTCAAACAGCATCAGAAAGAAAAGCTATTTTACAATCGATTGAACAAGGGGAAGCACAGATTATCATTGGAACTCATGCTGTATTTACTCAAAGCGAACAATCCACTACAGGAGTTCGATATAATAATCTGGGACTCATCATCATCGATGAGCAACATCGATTTGGTGTAGAACAAAGAGCAAGAATCAAGTCCATGGCTTCAGCTTCTCTGAAAGATACATCGATATCTCCGCATATTTTAGTGATGAGTGCCACCCCAATTCCTCGCACATTATCCATGACGCTTTATGGTGATTTGGATAATACCATCATCAAACAAATGCCGAAGGGCAGAAAACCCATCCAGACAGAAATTGTATTCGAAAGCTCATTGGATTCAGCTTTTGAATTCATAAAAGGTCAATTATCGATGGGACATCAAGCATATATTGTTTATCCACTTGTTGAACCATCGGAAAAAGTTGCAGCCAAATCAGCTACGGAACATTATGAATTTCTGAAGAACGATATATTCTCAGACTTTTCCTGCGGACTTCTTCATGGAAAGATGCATTGGAATGAAAAAGAAACTATCATGCAGGATTTCAAGAAAGGAACATATGATATTCTCATTGCGACTACTGTTGTTGAAGTAGGAATCGATGTTCCCAATGCAACTGTCATCCTCATAGAAAATGCTGAGCGTTTCGGTCTTGCACAATTACACCAATTGCGTGGTAGAGTTGGAAGAGGTGATGCTCAGTCATATTGTTTTTTGGCGACAAAAGATCACTTCAGATATCAAGTCAAAAAGAAAGAAGCAGAAGATGTTCAGATGGAAAGAAAATCAGCGATTGCAAGACTTATGACTATGGCCGGAACAACAGATGGTTTTGCAATTGCAGAGGCAGATATGAAGCTTCGCGGTCCGGGCGATTATCTTGGAACAAGACAGTCAGGCATTCCCAATTTCCAATTCACAGATCTTGTCAATGATGTGCAATTGATTCAGATCACAAAACAAGATGCAAGAACACTCATCGCTGATGATCCTCAATTGCGCAAGAATGAACATGAGATGGTGAAAAAAGAATATCAAAGACTGAAGTCAACCGATATCCACTATATGAGCATTGCATGATGAGTATATTTGCAATGACATCTTGCTTGTGTATGATTATGGCATTCACCGTGGAACTTCAGGCGCAATTTCGTATTCATTCTTATGGAATTGATATTGCAAATTCGGTCAATGGAATAAGCGTTGGATATCAGGATTTTGAGTCGATAGGAATGAAAACTAATTTCATTACCAAAGGACAACCTGAATTATCAGTGTTCAATCCAATGATTGGAATATCAATCATAACAGAATATGATGCTCTGTTTCTATTAGGTAGAATTTTCATTGATGATAGATCGGGGTACATAAAAGATGAAATTGTGGCGACATCTCTTTCCATGCAACCACATCTTTCCTATTTGACTTTTGAATCGGCATTGATGATCAAACCCTGGAATATCTTTTCAGTTTATGGTGGTCCATCCTTGAGTTTTCTTCTGAATCATTCCATTGGAAAAATTGGCGAAAATGTCAATACGAATCAATTGTCTAATATGAATTCTCCCATACCCGGAATATTCGCAGGTGTTTCGGCTGATTTCCAGCTCAACCAATTGATGAATTCATTGCCAATACATATCTCACCATTCTTTGAAACATCACTGATCTTTAATCAAAGAACGGGAGAATTTCCAGAAAATCAAGATGGATTCGATAATATTTGGTCGACATTTTCACTGCGTACCGGCATCTCAATCACGCTGAATCCAACAAAGGAAACTCCTCGTATATTCACTCCATTTTCATTGAAGATTCCTTCAGAAATGGCAGGAAAGCGAGCAATGAATGAACATATACCATTGGTATTGGAATGGACAATAAACAATTTTTCTACAAAACTCAATGAAGTACAAAGCAATCCGGGACTATTGAATTCAACATTAAATGCATTATGCTCAAAAAGTGATGTACTATTTCAAAGTGCGGACATTACAAAGCAAAGAGCATGTGTTCATGAAAGAAGTCTGTATTTCATGTTGAGTCACCTGAAACAATCGACAGACACTTGCATAATCACTTCTTGCACAAATGTGAAGCAGAATACAGTACAAAATACAGTACATGATATTTGTCAACTTTTGCTGCGTGTAGATATATCACGAATCCGATTTATCACCTGTGAACAAAATCATGAGCATGCAGAAATCATAAATGCAACATTTGCTTCAGGACATATTCCAATCATCGTGATGGACTTAGAAAGTGTATCACCACTTGAAAATGTTATCATATGCTCATTGAAAAGTTCGTATGTACCAAAAGAGTGGTTTATTGATATTTCAGGTCCACAGAAATACAAAAGAACATTTGGTCCTTTCACCGAATCATCAGTTCATTTGGATGGTAGTGAGTTATTGCAGGGTGAAGCCGGAACCGGATCTTATGAGTGGAATGTGCGCTTTACTGATGACAAAGGAATTAAGCAAGAATTCACGGAAGATTTTACCATTCGAATGTCGAATGAGAATAAAATGCAAGGCCATTCCTTTACCTATCTACCGGAATTGCAATCATATTCCTTAATCCGCGAACAAATCGAAAAAGATCTCAAGCAATATCTTCGTTCTCAAGATGAAATACTTATCATCATCGATAAATATACATCAGATGATATTCGAAAGAAAGCGAATGAAATACAGCAATTTTTGAACGATTATATACAGAAACAAAAAATAGTTATTCGCAAGAAAATTTCCATCATCGAAAAAGGGAAAGAGAATGCTCTGTATACAAGTACATCTTCATGGGGAAAAATATATGAACAGGGAATTAGATTGGAAATCATTCATTAATCATAAATTCATGATGATTCCAAATGTCATCATGCGGGGCTCTGCAGGTATGATTCCTGGTCCGGGATATGATTCGGCTCTTCTCGTGAAATAGCGGGCATCGAAAAGATTATTGACATGAGCTTCCACTGAAAACATTGCATTCATTCTATATGCGAATGAAAAGTCCGCAACAGTATATGCAGGGATTTCTCCAACAATAGGATTAGAAGATCGAATGGCATTACTCGCATCAGAAAATTGTTTGCTTACATGAGAAATATGGAATCCACAACTCATTTCATTGACAATCAATTCCAATCCGCTGCGAAGAGTCATTGCAGGAATATATTCTACAGTATTACCTTGAATTCCAGGCAATGAAGAGCGAATATATTCACCTTCAATGAATGAAGAATTGAGATATATCCTTAAGCCATGCTGAGTATTCACTCCAAGTACTTTGAATATGTCCGTTTCAATGATTGACTCTATACCAATTGTTCTTGTAGCACCAATATTTGTACGATAGCGATATGGTAAAAAGAGGGGAGCTCGATCACTCTTCAATACAGTACCGATGCGATTTTCATAGGAAAGATAAAAGGCACTTACATCAAAATAGAGTAATCCTCCGAATGCATGACCTTTCAGACCAATATCAGCATTAAAACCTTTTTCATCATCCAATGTTGAATCAATGATCAGATTCGGATTATTCACGCGAATATCACTGAATGTGATGGCTCTGAAATTACGAGCATAATTGGCATACACTTCCAAATCTTGATCTATTCTGAATGATGTTCCGATTCCATAAAGAATGATTGAACGGCCAACAGTTTTATCTTCAAAATTATCATTTGTGCTCACGAGATTTCCCGCCAAATCAACAACTCTCTCCGTGAACCTTCCTTTACTTCCGGTTTCAACATATTCATATCGTATTCCCGGAAGAATTGTCCAGTATTCGGTAGGACGAATCGCGGTTTCTGCAAAAAGCGAGTAATTCTTACCGGGATTTTCAATATTCATGTTTTCTGGTTGCACATTATCTGCATATGAAAATGTTGGTGAGAATCTATCATTCGGAATTCCTTGCATACTTATTGCATCTCCATCATAGACTCTCCAACCGAATAAAAGATTCGAGGGATTTTCATCAAGGAAAAATGTATGCATGAATCTGGTCTCATTACCAATATTCATGAATTCCCCTTTGATAAGTGTTGGCATGCTGATTCCATCAATCACTGAAGTATTCTGAAGATTTCCTTGTGAAGAGCGTATCGCATTCACATTGAACAATCGTGATTGTACTCTTGACATCGGCGAGAATTCGTAGAGTAATTGTAAAGCATTGATATTCCAATCAACTCCAAACCAATTATGTTTTCTGTATGATAATCCCGGATCCTCTTCAAATTGTCTATCGGTCAAACCACCGGGTAGATGTTGAAGAGAAGTATGATATGTGGTCTCGAATGTCAATGAAACATAATCAACTGGTCTAAAGCCAATATTTGCATATGCAGTCAATGCAGAATAATCAGCATTAGCACGCCAACCATCTCCACGCTTATATGATATGCCGGCATAATAGGTTAATTGATCTTGAACAGCTCCTTGAATTGAGGCAAAGGCATTCATGAAACCATACAAACCACCAAACAATCTGGTTTGTGTAAGAAATGGAATGGTATCATGTCCGGACTTCAATTTAAAATTGACCATACCTCCAAACTGCGGACCATATTGCATTGATGCTGCACCTCGGACAATTTCAATTCTGTCCACAAACTCCATTGGTGGAGTATAATAATTCTCGGGATAACCAAGTGCATCAGCCGCCATGTCATATCCATTGATGCGGGTATTAAAATGGGCGGTTCGATTTGGATTCATACCACGACCACCAATGCTCAATTGCAAACCTGATTGATCATTTTCCCAGATATTGAGTCCGGGAACTCGGGCAAAGATTTGCCTGGCTTGGGCATTGGATTTATTCGACATGATTTGATTCATATTGATGAGTTCTGTTTTCTTGCCTTCAAAAATTGCTGCAAGCTGAACATTCTCCAAAGAACGAGCCAGAAGACCATTGCGCGAAGCATCTGATTGAACAAATACATCATCAAGAATAATGTCTTTGAGCTTGAGATAGACATTCATCAAAGGAGCATTCACGGGAATAGACACAATTTCCGATGCAAAACCTTGAGCAGATATGCGAACTGTGACGATATCTTTTACTGTCGACATCATCCTAGTAGCAATACCTGATGTATTTGAGCGAATAGTCTGTTGATCATCAAAGAAGAAGACTTTAGCACCGATGATCGGTTTTTTTGTTTCCGAATTTCTTATTTCAAGCGATATAGTCACTGATTTTGGAGCAGGCAAAATACTTTCGGTAGATAATGCTGATTGGATCAAGAATATTGGCAGCAACAGATATATCAATCTCATTGTTTTGCTCCCGGATATGAAGCAATCCATGTTTTATGAGAATAATCATCACTAATTTTTGATAAATCCACTTTTGGATCAATCAATCGAGCCGAAGGTCTGCCATTCATTGTCACCCAGCAATCTACGGTTACGATTGGATCATATATGCCTTGCTTTTGATATTCATCATGCAGAAAATGTGCGAAGGCAAGTATCATGTCCGGCTGAAATGACATTTGTTTTTCTTGATGCGCGCTCAGCCATTCAGCATTATTGACATAACCTGTTTTTCCGGATTTTCTATCAGTGATCATGAATTGCGCATTGCCTGATTTTTCTGTCAGCATAACGCGCCATCCGAATCTATATCCTTGTTCAGTCCACTGATGATTTCCGGGATAGAGAGCATAACGGAAAGGAAACAACAATTGACATATTACATATATACCGAGAATTGCAATACCGTACTTCGGTAAACTCACAGTTATTACTTCAGATTGTTGAGTTCTCTTAGAAAAGAATCGTTGAATGATACTCTGATGAATAGAAGAATCAAAAAACAATGTTGCCATGAATATCATGACAATAGGAAAGACTCCTATTTGAAAGAGTAGTCCTGTGATTGAATGAAATACCACAACCGTGACAAATGCATAGTACCGAGTTCTTGTATTGATCAAGAATGCAATGATGATCAAATCATAGAGCATTCCAAACCATGAGAAAATATAAGCCGTGAAATCCAATGCGAGCAATGGGCCAATCATCGGCAAACTTGCATGAGCGGGTAGCCAAATCTTGAGTGGTAATGCGGAGAATAGCCAATCAGCATTGATTTTTGCGATGCCGGCATAGACATAAATAATTCCGATTTGAAAAAATAGAATGAAATGTGTCCAATACGGTACTGTAAATGACTCCTTTACTCGGCCCATGTTCACATCAAGTGAAGCTGTGACATGCGCAGGAAGAATACACAAAATTAAAGCGAATAAACTCACGGCATAATAGTGATTCAAGTAAAAGGAGACATCCCACAATTCGATATAGGTGAAGCTTAGAAACATGAGCAATGACATCATTCTGAATCGATATCCAAGAATAACACCGATCGAAGAAATGACAAGTATGGCAAATGTTGCATACATCAAAGAAGTTGAAGGAGCAGAGAATAACTCTAATCCGTAATACGCAAAGTGAAACTGTGGCTGGATATACTGAGTGTCTATCCAACCCAGAAAAATGAATCGTAGCGTGCTGATGAGAATGAGCATTCCCAGTCCCATACGAAAATATGCAAGGGTTGAGGCCGAAGCCGGGACATGAAGGAAATGCTTGATTCTATTCATGATATTGGAGAATTAATCTCCGTCTCCACTGGCATAGGTAATTGATATTCCAAGCAGAGATGACATCTCACTTTTGATGAAGCGCGTATGTTTTGTCATTTCCAAAAAAATCTGTTCCAATTGTGGAGACTGACCAATTATGAATGAGTGAAGGGGTACTTGTGGATCGATAGTAGATAGACTTGTTCCAATTACATTCCACTGCAATTCTGTGTCTTGTGCCAATCGTGGACCATTCTCAACAGAAAGGATATAATCTTTGAATCCATTTGCAGAAAGTGAAATGGCAAGTGAAAGTCTTGCATAACCAAACCAAAGATGTCTAAGTGCACTATATTTAGCTTTGAGCAAAGCTGTGGAATAACTACTATAATAACCTTCGACTTTTGATGGCTCACTATTAACTTGACCCGCTCTCTTACCCATTGGCAAACCAAGATTGTAATTTTTCATCACTTCAAAATGAAAGACAAAAGCATTATATAAGTCAGATATCGATGATCCTGCTTGAGCTCCATCATTATTAATGAATGTAGTTCCATAAGCGCCTTGCCATTGATTGAACACAGACTCAACCCTTGTGAGTATATTCCTGCTCAATGCCTTTGCATATGCAAGTTTGAATGGTTGATCTTTGATTGATTGAATAATTGAAGTAGAGTCTTTGAATATCAAATATTCAAGAGCATAGAGTCCTCTTGAATCTCTATCAAAATTCTTAAAACTTGTGTCTTTCGCATTGATATAAGATTCAATCTTCAAAGCGGAAGAGGGGAATGTGCCGATATTCTGAAAAAGAGAACCATCACTCATTTGCGCAGGTCCAAAATCAAAGAATACTACATATTGCCAAGCTTCAGCCATCTTGCGCCAGTTATTGCGAAGCTCTTGTGCATTCTGTTCATTCTGATTATCCGCGAATGAATGCAATGTTGAATCAAAGCTTTTCACTGCTTGGTACATATCACCATAGAGTGGAATGATGGTATTTTTTGCGGTGAATTCAAGCATTGCTTTTCTATCATAACCTTGTCCAACAGGACCTGCCGGATCATCACATGATGAAAAGGAGAAAAGCGGAATCATCGTAATTAAGATGAGGAATATTTTTTTCATGATTATTGTCTATTCTGAGTTGTAACCCAATTCACTTTGAAATCTTCGATCTCTTGATCAGTGAAACCATAGATTGTTTTAATTCTTGAAACCACTTGAAGTAGTGCGGGAGCATTTGTGAATGCATCAGTGACAAATACTGCAGGCTTATTGGATTTGAGTAATGATAGTAATTCATCTACTTGTGCATTTGTTATTTTCTTTTCGGGAATGCCTTTCAATCCACCTAAGAAACCAATGCTTTCGCCAACTGCATGAAGTCCTGCACCATTGTCATTTGCTTGAGGATTGGTCATTGTGAATTTGGCATGTGCTGAAAAGCAATAATTAACAACAGTTGCCAAGATTGCTTTTTCCCATGTTAGAAGCACTGATTTTCTATCAGATAATGTCTCATTGATATATTCAGATCCAGCTTTTTGATGTGCTTGCATTGCAATTACATTGCGCTTGAATGTGGCGTATAGACCATTGCCATCATTCTTGTCTCTGCGCGCTGCATACGATGCAGAAAGGATATCGGGGAAATTGGTAGTTCTATCACTATTGGAAAATCGTGGAGTTGCGCCGAAAAGCGCAATGAGTTTATGCGTGGATTCAGAAGTAATAGACATTCTTGAAGCTTTATGATAGAATAAGCCGAAAAATGACGCCTTATCCAAGATTTGCTCTATTTCCAATCCATTCTCATCAAAAAGATATCCGCCATAGGTTCCGCCTTGAGTTTGTGAAGCAGCATATGGATCATAAGTATTTCCGGAAGCTTTTGTTAATTCTAGAAGATATGCCGGAAAAATGGCTTTAAGTGAATCATTCGCTTCATTTAGATGTGCTTGCATTCCAGAAAGTGCTGCGGAATAATCCACCACTGTTCCGGATATTCTTCCTGTTTTGAGCAAGTTCACAAAATCTTGATGCTGTTTGATGAGAACATTCTCGGCAAGGACGGCATTTGCATAGCCATTAGAATCATAAATCGTTGGAATATCGATAGGTTGTACTCCATCATCTGAGCAACCAATCATCATTAATGCCAGGAGAAATGATGTGGCATAAGAAAAGAACTGGTTCATATATTGTCTGATATATTGTTAAAACTTATTTAGACTTAGTCTAAATTAAGAACTTCACCATACATGACCAAATATATCCGATTATATAATTTCCTATCAAAGCATGTTTTTTACTACATTTGCCATGCAGCAAATGGGGTTATATATAAAACCCCTGTTATACATTTATTCTGGGAAGTTCCATGAAACACCTCAAACACCTTTTTTTCGCCCTTTTTTGTATATGTGCAACAAATCTTTTTGCACAGCAGACATATTTTAATGTCCCAAATTCAAGGGTAACCGGGCAAAGTGATATCTATTTACAAGTCAATACATTTCTGACCGATGGTTTGGACCGTACTCAATTGAATGCAATGTATGGTGTCAATAAAGATACAGAGGTAGGCTTGAATGTTATGAATAACAAAGATGGAGAAAATTGGATTGGATTAAATGTTCAACATATAGAAGCTTTAAACTCTGACCATAATTTGACAATAGGTGGAACATATTATTTGAATGATCAAAATGGTTTTTATCTGTATGGATTACTCACCGCAAATAAATTGCTTGCAAAGGCAAATATCAATGCCGGTGTGTATTATGGTAATGAAGGTTTGTTTGGAGAATCAACAATTGGTCTTATGGCCGGTATTGACTATCCTGTTCTCAATGACAAAATTCGTGTCAAAGGAGAAATCATGACCGGAAATCACTGGATGAATGGATTGAATATTGGTGGACAATATGAGATATCCAAAAACATGCTAGCAGGCGTTGGTATTAATCTTTTCAATTTTAATGATAAAGCGCCATCTCCCTTTATCTTGCAATTACATTACAATATGTAAAATGATTGAATTATTATTTGAAGCGAGTCGATTCATCGGCTCGCTTTTTTAATTTTGGGGACTATGCGACTATCTATATTTATACTAATGCTTTTTCTTTCAAGCAGAGAGACTATGATGTCTCAAATTGGAGAAGCGTTCCCAGAATCAATATCTGCATCAATGCATGAGATCTTCTTTAGGCATGGTGTGCTTGGTGGATCAGTTGTTGCGTTTGACAAAGAAAATTTAGAATCATTTTCTTATGGTCATGCTTTTCCAGACAGCATTCCATTTACAGATTCAACATTTCTTCGCATCGCGAGCATTTCCAAAATGTTCACCGGCATGGCAATATTGCAATTGGTGGAAGAGGGGAAGTTAGAACTCGATCATGATGTAAATTCATACTTGGATTTCAAGCTTGTGAAACCCGCTTATCCCAAAGTCCCGATCACGATTCGGATGCTTCTAAATCATACATCAACATTGCAGGATTCTAGAGAAATATTGAACATGGCTAAAAAAGCGATCTACAGAGATTCGGTGAATCCTGATAAATCCATTCCAGATATCAGAGAACTTTTCAAATCAGGAAATAATCTTTTCTTACCAAGAACACTTAAAGATGAAAAAGGAAAGATTTCAAAAGTCATACCCGGAACATATTTTCATTATACAAACCTAAATTTTGTTGTTATTGCGCATATCATTGAGACAATAGAACAACAACCTTTTCATGTCGTCATTCGCAATAGACTACTTAATAGATATTCCATTCCAGGTGGTTTTATCGTGCAAGATCTTCCGGGACATGCAATATTGAGTCCACAATATCTGGCAAAAGGCAAAACCTGGATTCCGGAAGCAGATTTTTTTGAAGCACCATATGATTCGATTTTTACTTCATTAGAAGAGTATGTACCCGGAAGAAATGTACTCCGTTTTTCACCACAAGCAGGATTAAGAGTTAGCAGTCATGGATTAGCAATATTTTTCAATTCATTCTTATCCGATACCGGTATGTCATCAATCAGTAGAAAAATGTTCGAATCTAGTTGGAAGGCAAAAAGTGATAACAATTCTCATCAATTTGATAATTTATTCAAGGAGTGGGGATTAGCTTGTCATATCATCAATAATAAGCAAGAACCATTCTCAAATGATTTTCCATGGATTGGTCATATAGGTCGGGCAAATGGTGCATATACATTGATGTATATGAGTCCTTCAACACAAAAAGGCATTGTGATTTTCATCAATGGAAAAAAACAGCAATCGAAGGGTAGTATTGGTTTTGAACAAATCGAAAAAGAAATTATGAATCTTGTACTATATCAACATTGGAGGAACAAATGAGATATGTAATACTTATGATGTTTGCGCTAATGATTATAACCGAAGCGCTCGAAGCCCAAACCATGCGCATGGGGCAATCTCCATCCGGACAAATCATCCTTACCATGGACAGAAACAGAATACGAAGAGGAAATTCCCCATCCGGTGAAATTGTGCTCACCATTGATGGCGAGAGAATCAGAAAAGGCAATTCTCCGTCGGGAACAATCATCGCAACTGTAGTCGGAAATTTCGTACGAGAAGGGAATTCAACAAGCGGTAGAATCATCGCTTTTGTTGATGGCACAAAAGTTCGAAAGGGCAATTCACCATCCGGCACAATCATCGCAACCACAAATGGCGGAAGAATGAGTGGCGCTGCAGCAGCCGTATATTTATTATTGCTCTAATGGAGTTACT
>JBEEPK010000033.1:0-19470 GCA_041191145.1 Bacteroidota bacterium | reverse complement strand
AATGTTCATTCCGATATTGCAAATGGAGAATTCTCAGGCATTTTGAATTGGCTGAGAAAGAATATTCACTCCTATGGCAAAACAGAAACACCGGGTGAGATCATTAGATTGGTCACAGGCAAGCCATTGTCCGAAGAGGAATTCGTACGCTATGCTTATGGAAAAGTATCATCCGTATATGGCATACAATTGGCATGATATGAAGATTTCTTTATGTATTGTTTGCTTCATGTTCCTTTGGGGATGCAATGATTCTGAGCATCGTAACGATGAGAAACTTCGATTCGGATGCTTCTTGAATTCACCTGCGCATCAAAAAGAATTGGAAGCTTTATTGCAGGAATTTTCAAAGAAAGAGGGAATTCAAGTTGAATTGATCGGACTTAATTGGTCTGATGGCAAAACAAAATTGATTTCAGCATTCAATTCAGGCACAGAACCGGATGTGATTGAACTAGGTTCTGATTGGGTTGCTCAATTCTCCGAGGCGGGCGTGCTTTCGCCTCTCACTTCATCTGAAATTCAAGTCGAGCGATTTCCCGCTGTATCACTAGACCCTACCAAATGGAGTGGTTCGATGTATGCCGTTCCATGGGTACTTAGCACGCGCATTATGTTCGTGAATGAGGATTTGCGTGTAAAGGCAGGGATTGCTAATATCCCACATCCTCGCACAATGCAGGAATTATTGGAGCAGTCTTCTAAAATCAAAGCAAATGGTGGTGATGGCATCTATGGAATTGGGATTGTCAGCCAAGATCTTCATCAAGTGTATAAGCGCATATTACCCATTATGTGGAGCAATGGCGGAGATATTTTAAATGCAAGTGGAAAACCTACTTTAGATAATCCTCGAAATGTCGAAGCATTGGAATCTTATGTGGATTTAGTACCCAATGGCATCATTGAATCCGCAAAGCAATTGGACAAAATGTTCATTCAGGGAAGAATCGGCTTTTGGATCAGTGGACCTTGGCTACTCGAAAAAATCCCAAAAGAGCAACCAAATATGCGATTTGGACTTGCTTTGGTTCCTGGAATGAAAGCCGAAACAGGTTTGTCATTTACGGGAGGAGATTATCTTGCCA
Organism: Bacteroidota bacterium; assembly: GCA_041191145.1. Taxonomy (GTDB): domain Bacteria; phylum Bacteroidota; class Ignavibacteria; order Kapaibacteriales; family UBA961; genus UBA961. Next base: position 18,382 of record JBEEPK010000033.1, on the reverse strand, counting down.
TCAGCGCAAAATCTCAAAAGAGAGCACTTGCGCGTAAGCTCATACAATTTCTTACAGCAGGCAATCAAACACTACGATTGTGCAAATTGAGCATCACTGCCGGCATACCGGCAGATACATTGGCTCAAAAAGACCCATTTTTTGCTCAGATACAAGGTTTTCCAATCTTCATAGAACAATTGAAAAGGTCCAGACTTTCAGCAGTTCACCCAAAATGGTTGGATATAGAATCTGCCTATGAATTGGCTGTTTCTCAAGCAATTTATGGCCATTTAAGCCCCAAACAAGCCTTGCAGGAAGCCCAGCAATCTGTGCAAGCCCTTATGTCTCATTGAGATTCCTCGATCTACCATCTTTTCTGTCGAACTCATCATTTTGTTGACTTGTAACTCACCCGAATTGACCTTTTCCACATTCTATGATTTACCTCTATTATAGTTTGGTTACATGCAGTTTTTCTGCGTAATTTGTACGACGCATATTCTCTTATATCAGGGAAATGCCATGAAATCAAGACATTCAAATTTTACTCAATATAGTATGAGGATTTTCACCATGCTTTTCCGTACTCTATTATCGTCTTTTGGACTGATGTGTGCAATGACAGGCACTATGATGTCCGAGACAATCGAAAAAGGGAAATCATTTCCCCTAAAGAATGCCGAGTTAAAAACAGAAGGTATTCGTTTTGCTCAACCAGCCATGCATAATGCGCTCATTTCAACTGGTATTGCAGGAAAGCCAGTTATGGCTCAAAAGAGCAATAATTTTGTTGATATAGGTAAGAAAGTGCGCAAGTCACAAACTTCCACAACACCATTCATGAAGACAACAAATGCACTCCCCGGTATTTTATTGGGAGTAACATATTATGATCTCCAGTCAAATGGTTCTATGCCACATCGAATTTCCTATTTTGAAGAAGGGAATGACAAATCGGCACAGGTGATTTGGATGGGTGCTTCGGATATGGAGCGTTTCAATCCTCCACATCCGACTCGTGGTAGCTATTATGCTCTCATTGATATGGCAGATCCATTGAATCCTGAGAAGTATACAGACATTGATTGGAATAGAATTGAAGGTAATACTAGATCAGGTTTTCCTTCAATTATTCAGTATAAAGATGGGACAGTTGGATCAATTGCTCATGTGATTAGTACAGAATCATCTGCATCAGCAATGCGTATCACAAAGAATACCGGTTTTGGTGATATAGCTTTTACATCTAAGCAGATACCTGGTGCTGACTCATCTTTGTGGGGACATGCAACAGTTGATGGCGATGATATTACGCATCTCGTATTCACATCTGATACATCAAGTAAAAACTTTGGTGAGCAAGTTGTGTATATGCGCTCAACTGATAAAGGTAATACATGGAATGATCCTACAATCATGACAGGACCATTGTCCAATCCACAATTGCCAACAGGCCGTGGCGCGAACTCCTATCAGCTTGCAACAAGAGGTAGTACAGTTGCTCTTGCTTATCAAGACACAACATTCAATCTTCGCGTGATCAAATCAGAAGACAATGGTGAAACTTGGGGCCAGCCAATCAATGTTTTTGGTGGCTCACGCCATCAAACTGCATATATGGTTGAAGATTATGGTGATGGAACATTCCGAGCAACAACAGATACAGTTCCTATTTGTGGTCCTTCATTTGATATCGTTATTAATCAAGATGGTTTCATTCATGGTATGGCTTCAGCAACTCCAAGTTGGAATATTGGTACAGCCCGCATGAATGACAATGGTGAAATCGAATTCTTGGATGATACAACATATGCAAGTATTTATACTCGTGTACAGGGTGTATATTTCAATGAAGAAGCAAATACATTCGGTTTGACAACAATGGCTGAAGATTGGGATGGTCAAGGTACAGTCGTAACTCGTCCATTCGGTTCCGGCTTATGCCGCCATTTCAAACTTGGTGTGGATGATGCGGACAATTCATTGTATATGGTATATACCGGTATTAAGAATGGTGATGTTTTCGAAACTATTCTTGCAGATGGCAATGCAGATTTCGGTTTGCAAGGACATGTATATGTTTCAAAGAAATTCAATGGTGCTGAACTGTGGGAATCTGAGATTGATCTCACACCAATTGAATATGATTGCCAATTCCCATCTATGTATCAAAGAGTAAAAGACGGCATTGTGATGATGGCTTATCAAGCAGATCGCACACCAGGTGTTAGTATTCAGAATACCAATCAAGATGTTGAAGAAAACTTCGTGCATTTCCATGCATTCCGTCCTGCATTCGTAAGTGTAGATGAGCAAATTTCCCAAACACCCGAATTTAAGATTGCACCAAATCCTGCAACAGATCTCGTGACCATTTCATTTGGCAAGCAAGATCAGGCAGTTTCAGTTACAATCAGCGATGCACTTGGACAAACAGTAGCAGAAATGCCTGCTGAATTAAGTGCTGAAGGTTCTGTGATTCTTTCAACTTCTTCATTTGCGACAGGTACATATTTCTGTACCATTCGTTCAGCAAATGGAACAGCCTCAAAGATGTTTTCAATCGTGCGATAAGATTTCAAATGGGTTGTCTATTATTTAGGCAACCCTTAATCATTGACATTTACATTTACTTATAACTATTCATCATCCGAGTCATCTCGGTTTTTCGGAGATACTATGAAACTAAGGCTCCTGGCATTATTTCTATGTATGCTTACCGCTCCATTGAGTGCAATTGCCGGTCTTTATGGCACACTCAGTGGGAAAGTGACAGATGATAAAGGCAAGCCGGTTGTTGGTGCAACAGTTCGTGTGCAAGGAACAACTCGAGGCGCATTTGTCAAAGCAGACGGCAAGTATATTGTCGTAAACATTCCAGCCGGTACATATACTGTGGTCTTTAAAGCGGTAAACTTTAAAGATTTCAAGGCAAACGTCAGTATTTCTGCTGACCAAACAACAGAGTTGAATGCTCGCATGCAAGAGTCAACAGTCACATCGAATGCTGTTGTCGTCGATGCAAAGAAAGAGCAGAACATGGTGAGCAAAACACAAATTGGTTCTTTGCGTAGTAATCAAGGTGAAGACAATATTCGTGTTGCTCGTGAAACAGTTCAGGGCATTGTTGCTTTGAATGCAGGTGTTCAGGGTACAGGTAATGGTTTCCAAATTCGTGGCTCCAGAGCGAATGAAACACAAATCCGTGTAGATGGTTTGGAAGTGTCCGACCGTTTCAGTGGTGGTTTCGGTTCAAGTGGAACAACATATTCACCAACAGTTTCAAACTTTGCGGTTGAAGAAGTACAGGTTTTGACCGGTGGTTTTTCTGCAGAGTATGGGAATGTGATTGGTGGATTTGTGAACACGGTTGTGAAGACAGGTCGTACAGATCGCTATGAAGGATATCTTCGTTGGAGAAGAGATCTTCCTGCATTATACGGTTCTGCCGGCAATGGCGTAAAATTGATGAACAAAGATGAAAATGGATTTGACATTGGACTCGGTGGTCCATTGCAAGTTCTTGAGAATGCCACCTTCTTTGTGGCTGGTCGGTATTCCAGAGAGATTTATGGTGGCGCTTCACTTGGTGTGATTGATCCTCTTGGAAATAATCTAGGTCAACTCCCAAATTCAGAAACATGGGTTCGTAATTTGACAGGTCGTATGAAATTCAATTTCAGTGATCTCAGTGTTACGCTTGGTGGTCAAATTGGTTTGACAAGTCGCGAGCGTATGGGCTGGGGTTGGCTCTATGCTGATGATTTTGGTGTGAAGAATCAAAGAGTTGATTTGAACACCGGTAAATTATCAGGTGGCGATACGATTTTTGTTCCTGAATATGCTGCAAAGTTAGCAGCTGTGAATAATGTGGTGAATAATGCATTCATCCGTATCAATCAGACATTATCTTCAAATAGTTTCTTTGAATTCACGGTATCATCTAATTCTAATAATAATGAAGTTGCAAAACGCAGCAGTTTTGATGATCCAGGTATCTTTGGTACAATTGAAGTGTATAAACCACAGGATTTGTATCAACCACGTACAAATACAAAATCTGAATTGCCTTCAGAGATGATTGGAACTCCTGATGGTGCTATTGACTGGTTCCAAAGTGCGCCCCGCACACAGCGTACTGCTGATGGATACTTGTTCCTTGACATCTATCAAAGAAATCCATTGACAGGTTATATTGAAGACAATGCAACTTCAAGCAGCACCGACAATCCATACGGTTTGCAAGGATTCTTTATACGTCATGGAAATGAGCGTGCATTTGAATTTAGAAGTCAAAACTTCTTGCAATTCGATGGTTTCTACAATGCTAATATTGATGCCGGTGATATTACACACAATTTCAAGGCAGGTTTTGAAGTTCGTACCTATGAGCTTCGTCGTCATAATAATAGTTTGCCTTGGGATGGAAATCCATTCTTTGATATTTACACCGATGAATATGGTGGGAATATCTATAGCAAGAATGCAATCAATCCGACTCTTGTAAATGAGCGCACAAGCAAAGCAATGAAGCCACTTGAAGTATCTGGCTATGTGCAAGATCAGCTTAAGTATAAAGGCATCATCATCAATGCTGGTTTGCGTTTTGACATGACAAATCCAAATGCAATTTACAGAGCAAGAGTATCTAATGTTTGGCTTCCGATTTCTTCAACAGAAGGATTTGAGGAAGCAACAACCAAATTTCAAATTAGTCCTCGTTTAGCCATCACATATCCTGTGACAGATCGCTCGATCTTCACATTGGCTTATGGCGTGTATTTCCAAATGCCGAACTTCAGCTATATGTATGATGGTTTTAATACCGATCGTCTTCGTGGAAATACCATTGTTGGTAATCCAAACATGGAAGCACAAAGAACAAATGCATATCAAGTGTCATATAATCTTCAGCTCAGTGATGACTTTGCATTTGACATGACAGCATATTATAAAGACATTTACAATCAAGTTGGTATTCGCAATTTCCGTGTTGTTCCTGATAATTATCAAGAATATGCTGTTGCAGAATATGGTTCAGCTCGCGGAATTGAGTTTACACTCCGCAAGCGTCCTACAAACAATATTGGATTTAATATCAATTATACCTTGGCTTCAGTTGCGGGTACATCATCAAGTCCTGAATCCAATTATGCATTGCAACCAGATCCATATACAGGTCAGGTTACATTCCCACTTTCAGAATTCCCATTCAATTCCGATCGTCGTCATGCAATCAATGCAATTGTTGATTTTGTATGGGGTAGAGAAGAGGGAATTGAGATTGCTGGTATGCGCCCTCTCGAAAACATGACAATTAGCTTTACCAATCGTTTCTTATCAGGTACTCCATATACTCGTCAAGATCGTCGTGGTAATCCAATTGGTGAATTCAATGCAGAGCGTCAACCGTCATTCTTCTCAACAGATTTGCGTATTACAAAAGCATTCATGTTGCAAGATTGGTTTGGTGAATCAATGGGCAGAACTTCATTGCAAATTTTCGCCGATGTCTTCAATCTGTTCAATCGTACAGAGGTTGTTGCAGTATTCGCAAGAACACAAGATCCTGATAATGATGGTGATGTTCTTGACAGAATGCTTGGAGACTTCACTCCTGTGGTTTGGTATCGTGAGGCAAGTTTGTCGAATCCTTCAACATTCCAGCCGACACAATATGATCTTTATGGTGAGCGCTTATACAATGAGAACTCTGACTTTAATAAAGATGGACTTGTGACACAGGAAGAGAAGTATCAGGCTTACAAGAATTACAGAGAAGATCGAATTGCATTCCGTGGAAATTATCAAACTCCACGCTCAGCTTTCTTCGGCGTCATGATCAACTTTTAATCTCAACAATTGAATGCACAAAGGTGTATATATGTTATTTACAATAAAGAAATATTCCATACTGATTCTTGCGGTGCTTGTCACCGGAGGAATATCCTTCGCAAGAACGAAGGACGGATCAGTACCGGGCAAAGAGGGTGATAAAGCTCTCAGAGCAGTTAGCGGTACATTTGATTTGCAGAGAAACAGAGTGAGTAGAATAGAATTCTTCTCAACAAATTATGGTATCATCGGTTTGGATGTTGCCAATGGTGTAGGCGGTGGTAAATGGCCCCGCGGATCCAATAATCAATATATCTTTGGTGGTGGTATTTGGTTTGCCGCCAAGAAATTGAATCCTATTGGTGACACAGTAAAACTTTGCGCTATATCCTATAATCCTAACTCAGGTGGATCATGGATGGTGCCTGGTCGCATTGAAGATCAAGATTTGGTCAATGATGCGAGCCGTGAAAAGTATCGTTTGTATTTCTCATCAGATTATCGTCGCTCAGATGGATCTCCAGTAAAGCCATCCGATGGTACTTCACCATGGCCTATTTGGGATGTGAGTGATAATCCAAATGATGAATTGCGTAAGGATCGCTATTTCGGTGGATATGTAGATGCAGTTGGTAGTAGAACATTGGATGCATATCCAAAAGGACCAGCATTCATCTCCGGTGAAGACATTTTCGCTACTTTCAAAGACACAGATTTGAATCGTTATGAAGGTGGTGTTGGTCGTCGTCGTAGTGAGGGCTATCCAATGCGCCTTCAATATGAGCAAATGATCTATTCATGGGGCTTTGGTGATTATCGCGATTTCTTGTTCATTAAATATGCAATGATCAATAAATCAAAAGATACACTTCGTGAATGTTGGCTTGCTCCTGCATTCGATATGGACATAGGTATTGCAGGTTCTTCTGCAAACTATGCAGCGAATGATAGAACTCGTTTTTATGATGAAGAGGACACATTGAATCTTGCTGTTCAATGGTCACAAGGCAATCAAGGCGAAGCAGGGAAAGGTTTCGGATATATTGGTTTTGACTTCTTGGAAAGTCCTGCAACATATCCTGCACTAGTTCCTGTTGATACAGTACCTGATCAAAATGGTCAAGATTCTGTTGTGTTTAGACTTATTGGTACAAGTCCTGATTCAGCTGGTTTCTTAAGATCAGATAAGAAGGTATATACTAATAAAGAACAATTAGGTTTGAAGACTTTCCGTAATTGGGTTATCACAGATGATCCAAAAGAAAATGATCTCCGATATGATTTCATGTCACTTGGCATTAAAGATGGTGATACACCTGCCGGTGATAAGCGCTTCTTGATGGCTACAGGTCCATTCTCACTTCGTCCCGGTGATACAGCGAGAACAGTTGTTGGTTTGATCATGGCCAATACACCAACAGGTGCGGATCCAACTGGTGCAACACCTGATTTGGTTGAACTTATCAAGCGTGACAAGTTTGCTCAGCGTGTATATGATGATAATTTCCGTACACCAACTCCACCGGAGCCGGGTAAAGTCAATTGGAGACCTCTCAATAATGCCGTTATCGTTTCATGGGATTCAACATCAGAATATTCCTATGATGATCTCGAAAAAGGTATGGACTTTTTGGGTTATCGTCTCTATCGTGCACGCCGTACAGATTTGGATTCATTCGATATCGACACTCGTCGCAGTATTGCACGCGGTCCATTCGGTTGGAAACAAATTGCAGAATGGTCTATGCCTACTCCATTTGTGAAGTCTGCAAATACGGCATCTCTTGATGATGCAGCACTTGCACCTGCTTACGATTCATTCCAAGTTGTTCGCCAGATTGACTCTTTCAATTTCCAAGTGCGTCGATTCATGCAAGGTTCTACTCGGAAGAATCCGCTTGGTTCTGAGCCGTGGGATACATATTTCAAATCACTCAATGCAGGTGAGAGAAAATCTCTGCTTGAAGGTGTATTGACAATTAATCGTGCAGCAACACAGACTCCTCCACGCTGGAGAAATGCGAATACGCTCAGATGGCCAAATATTGTTATCGCACCTGGCGATACAGTTTTCCTTCCCGCAAATGTTCGCGTTGCAGCAACCGGAATTACCTCAAGCTTCACAAGAACAGATTCTGTGGATTATGATGTATTCTATCCAGCTTTGATTTCTCTTCTACAAAGAAATGGCGCTTCTTTGACTTTCCCCGATATTGAATCCACGAAAGAAAAGCGCGATCAGATTCGTAGAGATGTGATCAAACCATATATGTCTAAAATCACCAATAATTCCACATTCATCGATAATGGCGATGATAATAAAGATGGTAAGGTTGATGAAAATTCAGAGATGACCAAAACAGAAAGACTCTTGAACAATATCAACTATTATTATTGGCTCAGTGCTTTTGATGAAGGTGATTATAGTCAAGGAACTCCCAAGAAATTCGCATCCGGAATCGATGAATTGAATATTGCCAAAACCATGCCTCTTGCAGATGCTGCAAGATCAGGTTCCGGTGCCAAGATTCAAGTTATCAGTGCTGATTCTGCGAAATTGGGTGGATTGTTCAACTTCAATTTCCCTGTGAAAAATGAAGATCGTTTGAATCAATTGTTTACAACAAATGGTGAAGGTCATGATCTCGAAATCGAGTTCCAACCTGAACCCGGCATGCTTTCATTCCCACTTCCATCAGCAAATCTCTCCAATCCGCCGATGTATGGAATTTATGGAACACGCATGATCATTAGAAATCTCACTACCGGTAAGGAAATATACAATCATGGTTCATTGCTTGAAGCAAATCCATGTTCACTTGGTTATTTGAGTACATTTTCAGAAAATGCCGCGACTTATGTATTTAGTGATACTGCTATTGTTGATACAGTTTCAGGTAAGCAAGATGCATTTGGTGTTGCTGATAATAAAGAAAAGCGTCTTCGAGTTGGTTCATTCTCAACAGACCCTGCATGCTATAGCTTTAGAGCATCTGAAGAAATGAATAATGCATTCAATTTTGGATTTGATTTTGCAGTTGAACAACATGGCGGTATTCTTCGCTATGATACTGCATATTCAGCGAGCAGCGCGAATACAAATGTTATCTTCCCATCGCAAGATTTGTTCCCATTCGCGGGAGCTGATGCGGTTCTTGATACTGTGCCAGGTGCATATCCAACAACGAATGTTCCTATTAACAGAGTAGCTAATTCAATAGGTCTTATCCAAGGTAAGATGTATAATAATGGTCCAGGCCTTTTTGAAGTAACATTTAAACCAGGTGGAAAAGAAACCTTGAATGTCACAGTTGGTACACAGCAAACTCCAAAGACATTTGAAGTTGATTATCTTGAAGTTGAAGTGCGTGACTTATACTCATTTAAGCGTCCCGCAGAACTCAATTCACAAGATTCCGTAGATGTAAAATATGGTGCCCCACTCACAAAGTGGATTGATCCAAATACTGTTCGTACTTCAATGCCTAATGCAAAGAATGTTCCTGTTGGTTCATTCGGACTTGGTGCAGCCGGATATGTGAATGGTAGATTTACTCCAAACACAGTATCAACTCGTCGTGATCAATCAGCCGGATTGGTTGGACAGGGTAGATATTACTTGTCAGCTCAAGGCGGACAAGATGCTATCGATTTTGTTCATACATTGAATATCAATGGTAATTTCTTCGGTTTGGATTATGCCAATAAGGGATATGCGGCAGATACCCGCTCACGCTTGTGGGATACTGCAAAAGTTATGCCTTCAAAGGATTTTCAAGCAGGTGACAAAGTGTATTTCGGAACATTCGGTGGCGCGAAAGGTTTGCCACTTCCAGGTGCGAAAATCAGAGCGAAGGTCATGCCTTCAGTACCTCAGATGGACCAATACACAGACGAAATGCTCAATGATGTGAAGATTGTACCAAATCCATATTATGTCAGCCATCAGGCACAGCGTTCACCATATGATGCGAAAATCTATTTCACTCGTTTACCAAAAGAGTGTAAGATTACCATCTATACACCTTCAGGTGAAATTGTTCGCACATTGACCCACAATGAATTGTCTAATGAAGGCAATGAAAAGTATGGTATGCAAGTGTGGGATCTTCTCACAAGTAATCGTCAGCGTGTAGGTTCATCAGTGTATATCGCACAAGTTGAAACACCAAATGGTGCAAAGTCATTTATCAAATTTGCAGTAGTTGTTGGTGGTTTCCGTGTGATACCCGAATAATTGACAGTGTCCGGGTCGATTATGTAGTCGGCCCGGATTCATTGAGAAATCCCAAACAGAAGAAAAAAACAGGAGTATATCCATGAAATTCATGAAACACATTTTGGCATTGGCGGTTATGGCCTTGACTTTGCCTTCCTTGCAAGCCGAAGACATCGTCTCCGGTTCATCGGGAGGTGAGTTCAAAAAGGTCGGTGCCGCAGGTGCTCAATTTTTGAAAATTGGGGTAGGGGCAAGAGGCAATGGCATGGGAGGAGCATATAGCTCTTTGGCAAATGATGTCACTGCAATGTATTGGAATCCTGCCGGTATTGCCGATATAAATGGCATGGCGGCTAATATTTCATATACACAGTGGTTTGCTGGTTTTTCCCATAATTTTGCCGGCCTTGTTCTTCCTATCGGTGATTCATATCGCTTTGGAGTGAGTTTGACTTCATTCTCCAGCGGTGATATTCCAATCACAACACTTGAAAAAGCGGAAGGAACAGGTGCATCATATAGTATTTCTGATTTTGCACTCGGTGCATCACTTGCAGGATATATCACAAATGAATTCGCATTTGGATTATCTTTCAAGTATATCCAAAATTCATTTGCTTCACTCGGTTCAAGCGGAGTGGCTTTTGATGTTGGAACCGTTTACAAAACTGATTTTAAAGACACTCGTTTGTCATTCAGTATTTCCAATCTTGGTGGTCAGCAATCATATACCGGCGCCGATTTAAATCGCCAAGGTAAATTGATCAATGAATTGTCATCAAGTCCACTTGATCAACAATTGTTAACAAATCCATTCAATCTTCCATTGATCTTCCGTGCAGGTGCTTCAACTGATGTAACTGCAATGATTCAAGGCGTAGATAAATTGGATGCAAATGCAGAGCATCGCCTCATTGCTGCAGTTGAATTTGAAACATTGTCCGATACTCCGGAAATGTATACAATCGGTGCAGAATATACATGGGGTAATACGCTTTCCATTCGTGGTGGCTATAAACTTGGTCATGATTCATTCAATTTTGCTGGTGGTGTCGGATTCAAGTATGTAGGCGAAGGTTTCGATGGTCAAATCGACTATTCCATCAATCCGGTACAAAATATCGGATTGGTAAATCGCTTGTCCATCGGCATGAGACTTGAATAATCAAAAGATTACCTATCGCCGAACGGCATGATAGAAATGTAACTCAATTAATGCCGTCGGGTTTTCCTGACGGCATTTTTTATACGAATATGAATAGTCATCTCAAATATATCCTCATACTGCTTCTTTCGACATCTATGTTGCATGCGAAAGATGTACCCATCAGCATGGATATTCTGCAGTATCGTGGTAATGATTCACTTACGGAATGCAGGATTGTGTATTCACTTGCTGATACGAGTCTTCGATATAATCCAACTCTCGAAGGTTATATAGGTTCATTACATTTCAAAGTCAAGATGCAACATGATTCCACGAAAGAAATAATCACGAGTGAATGGATTGTCGATAATGTGTCTCAGCACCCCGTTGTATTGCATGAAAGGTTTTTGATTGGAGGTCGATCACTTTATGTAAAACCCGGAGCATATTCCGTATATATCACCGCCATGGATATGAATGATAGCAATGCACAGGCAAATATTACATTGCCTCTTCGCATCAAACACATGAGTGGAAAGAACATGTTCATGAGCGATCTCATGACTGCTATGAATATTGAGTCACTCAATGATTCAACGAAATTGCTTTGGTCAGAACAATTGCAGAGAAATGGTTTGCTACTCATCCCGAATCCAAGTTTGGAATGTATCGGAACAGACCCAACACTCAATCTTTATGCTGAATTGTATGAATGTATTCCTGGAGATACACTTGATATTGTCTATACCATCAAAGATGCAGCACAAAGAGCATTGGCAGAGATTCCAATCAGGAAACATGTGATTGGAGAAGCCATAGTGGAATCTGTGTCAATACCACTATTGGGTTTGCCCAGTGGAGTGTATACTGCTACAATGACATATTCCGGTAATGTTAAAAAAGATACTGTCTCAAGCATGAAACGATTTTATATCGTGAACCCTGAAATGCCTCCCGAGCTTGCCAATACATTTTCTGAGGATGAATTATTCCAACAAAGCGAATTCTCCACTTATTCAGAAAACCGTATTGATGAAGAATTTGAAAAGGCGAAATGCCTTGCAAATTCACAAGAGCAATCCTTATGGTCAGCACTCGGAGATGTGACAGCAAAACAAAAATTCATGTTCAGATTCTGGAAAGAGAAAGACCCCAATACGGAAACATTTGTGAATGAGCGATTGGAAGAATTCAGAAAGTCGATCAATTATTCAAATACATATTTCACCAATCCACAGTTTCGTGAAGGCTGGCGCTCAGATAGAGGTCGCGTGATGCGCAGATATGGTGCGCCGACACAAGTTGATAGGAAATATATGGGAACCTCCGCCAGACCCTATGAAACATGGTTCTATGCCGAAATTCAAGGTGGTGTGTATTTTCATTTTGTTGATATGCGAGATATCAATAATCATATACTCGTACATTCCACAGCAATTAATGAACCCAGAAATGAACGCTGGATGCAAGAGTATGTGAATACTGATACCTTTGATGCTGGTAGGGGAGAATTCGGCAGATGATTCCGCAATATGCAATCCTCATATTGCTTCGATGCACGGGATATGTTAGCGCAGTATTACCAATCTCCATGCTTAAAAAAGCAGGTTCAATGCTTGGGAAGATTCTGATGTCATTGTCCTCAAAAAGAGTGGCAATCACACTGGGAAATATTGAAAAGGCATTTCCTGAAAAAGATTCGATTGTGCATCAAAAAATATTGAAGGGTTCTTATACGAATCTCGGTATTGTCCTTCTCGAGATTGCCGCCATGTATTTTCTCAGCAATGAACAAGTTGCCAAGCGCATGACATTTAGGAATATTTCGTTGATTCACGATATTCTCAAAAAAGGTAAAGGTATTGTCATTATCTCAGGTCATCTCACCAATTGGGAATTTCTTGCATTCACCGCCGGAGTTCATGCAAATCTTTCATTTCTATTGGTTGCGAAGAGTCAGAAGAATCCATACATAGATACAGCAATCACAGCACTTCGCAGAAGAGGTGGCAATACCACAGTGGGAATGGAACAAGCCGCCAGACCTCTCATTCAAGCATTGCAACGCAATCAACCGGTTGCATTGCTCATCGATCAAGCTGCAGACCCCAAGAAAGATGTAAGAGTTCCGCTCTTTGACAGAGATGCCGTCGTCTTCGAAGCACCCGCCGCATTAGCGCTTCGATTTCAAACCCCACTTGTATTTGCCGTTCCTGTGAGAAATGCTGATGGTACATATACTGTCACGCTCACTGAGATCAAGACAGATGATTTGACTTCCTCAAAAGAGGACATACTTGAATTGACCAAAAGACATACATCATTTCTTGAACAAGCAATCAAGGAACATCCTGAGCAGTGGACTTGGCAACATAATCGCTGGAAATATTATGCATGATCCATATTGTCATATCATCGTACAAACAGGATTCATAGGCGATATTGCATTGACAATGTTTCTGATTGAAGAATTGCGTAGTGCAAAACCACATGACAAGATTATTTTCCTTACCACGCCTGCAGGTGCAGAGATAGTCAAAGCATTTCCAAGATTGATCAATGAAGTGATCATCTTTGATAAAAGAGGCAAACATTCCGGATTGACAGGTTTGATACATATCATTCGAACTATTCGTGAAATCCATGCGGGGAGTGTTTTGTCGCTACATCAATCATTCCGAACAGGACTGATGCTTGCATTCTCAAAGATTCCCATTCGCATTGGATATAAAACTGCATCATTATCATTTATGCTAACTGATCGCTTCCCATATCAAAAGGGAATACATGAAATTGAGAGGCAAAGAATTCTACTGCGAGGTATCGATCCCGACATATTGCCTTTGAAAGATGTCAAAAGAGGTCATGAATTACGAATGCATTTCAATGCACAGCATACACAATTCAAAGAACCAATCATTGTTATCGCACCAGGTAGTGTCTGGGAAACCAAAAAATGGCCGCCAATCTATTTCCAAGAGTTGATTGCTACTTTGCTTGCAAAGACCTCACATATAATCTCTTTGATTGGTTCAGCGAGTGATATTGAGTTATGCTCTGCAATTATGCCAAAGGAACATAAGGGGAGAGTATTGAATCTTGCGGGAACAATGACACTCGATCAAACCATTTCCCATATTCAACAATCGGTATTGCTCATTGCGAATGACAGTGCTCCAATTCATCTTGCTTCATTGGTGAATTGTCCAACGATCGCCATCTTTGGCCCTACCCATCCTGCTTTTGGTTTCGGACCATTGTCTGAAAAATCAATTGTTATGCAAAAGGATCTCGCCTGCAGACCATGTTCGATTCATGGTAAGAAATCATGTCCTCTCGGCACGCATGCATGCATGCGAGAGATCAAATCTCAAGAGATTGCAGAGCAAGCGCTCAAGTACTTATCACTTCATGCATAGTCCTTAAGAGGAATTCCGTAATTTTGTCCAGCACATTTACGAGGAATCTGATGAGAGCAAGGCAATCAAACACTTCATCCAAAAGTCCAGCACGCAAATCCAGCAAGAAAAGTACAGATAGCAAAACTTCGCGTCCGGATTTTCGTGATGAGAAAAATTCTCAAAAAAGAAATGCCCCGACTCGTAAGAATACCACTTCAAAGCGAGCATCCACTTCCACAATTCGCGGAAAAAAAACAGCACCTGAAAAAAATGAAGGTGTCCGCATCAATAAATATCTTGCTGATGCCGGTATCGGTGCAAGAAGAGCCGTGGAAGAGTATATCACAGCCGGTATGGTGAAAATTAATGGTGATATAGTAACCGATCTTTCAACGCGAGTGCAATTGCAAGATTTTGTCACCGTGAAAGGTGAACCGGTTACAGACAGAAGATTCCTTGTGTATTTCCTTCTCAATAAACCAAAAGACATCATTACCACAGCATCAGATGAATTGGGAAGAACAACGGTTCTGGATCTTATTCGTAGCAAGTATAGAGTATTCCCCGTCGGAAGATTGGATCGCAATACAACAGGCGCATTGATCATCACGAATGATGGTGACTTGGCTTATCGATTGACGCATCCCAAGTTTGAAATCAAGAGAGAATATAAAGTTGGTTTGGACAGGGATATAGATTTAAGAGATGCAAGAAAAATCAGTCACGGTGTTGAATTGGAAGATGGAAGAACTGGTCCATGCGAAGTCTTCGTTGAGCCGAAAGATCATTCAGTCGTTCGACTCATTTTGACAGAAGGAAAAAATAGAGAGGTTCGTCGCATCTTTGAATCTTTGGGATATGAAGTCAAGAAATTGGACAGAAAACGCTTTGCCACTTTGTCAACTACAGGTTTGAAAAGAGGCGAGCATAGACAATTGACAAAAGCTGAAGTGCGAGAATTGCGTGATATGGTGGGACTTGACCGTGTATTTTAATGAGGTTGAACATGAAATTCACCTTTCTCATACTTCTTTTCGTGTTATTGCCGAATAGTGTTCAAGCTTCTGAATTGATGACCATTCGGGGAAACATAACTGATTCAACTACGAGTCAACCTTTAAAATTCGTGACAATTCGTACAATAGGTACTGAATCGAAAGCAACGGTTACATCTAAACAAGGAACCTATTTACTGCGTTTAAAAAAAGGGGAATATACCATAACCTATAGCATGGTGGGTTATGGATCAGTATCAAAGAATATTACCATTGGTTCAAAAGAAATCTTGCTTGATATCAAGCTGGGTCAATCCTCATTTCGATCAGCAGAAGTAATTGTATCTGCGGAGGATCCCGGGGTAAAACTAATGCGTTCAGTGATTGCAAAGAAGCAAAAGTGGAGAGACTCACTGCAACGATATACATATATGCTCTATACGAAATTCGTTGTGAGTGCTGATACACTCACTGCGGGGAGAAGCAGTGGGAGAAATGATACGAGCATATTTTCAATTTTAGAGTCATACTCAAAGGGATATTTCTCAAAACCGGATAAGTTTTTCAATGAGATCATTCAGAAAAGACAAACTGCGAATATTCCACCTCAAGCTAATTTTGTTGCATTCGGTACGAATATCAATATCTATGAAGACATTGTATCGATAACCGGTGAAGAGGTCTTCACGCCATTTAATCCGGATGCATTGGATTTTTATGACTTCATTCTAGAAGGCACATCCATTGATGATGGTGCGGAAATCGCAAGAATTCGTGTTGAACCAAAGACCGGTCAAAGAAGATTGTTTTCCGGTTGGCTGAGTATTCATAAAGAACAACTCTCTCCTGTTTTTGTTTCGCTCATTCCGAATCGTGCCGTAAAATTACCATTCGATGCATCATTCACTTTTGAACAAAATTTCCAGGATTTTGAAACTCGATATTCATTGCCTGTCAGTTTGAGAATATATTCTTCGCTCTCGGCTAAGATACTCTTTCTCTTTGCGCCGCGAGTTGACATCAATATCGAAACAGTCGCCTATGATTATGTAATCAATCCATTTATCGATCCTGATGTCTTTGAGCAAAGAAGAGTCGAAATCAATGATAAAGCTAATACATTCGATACAGCATTCTGGGTTGAGCAAGCCATGCTTCCTCTGAAAAAGGAGGAAGAGCAGGCATATGAACAAATTCAAAGAGCAATTGATGATCCAGATTCACTGGCCACGAGCGCATTCAATTCATTGCTTGGTGATGTGTCGAGATTCTTTCAACAATTTCAGCGAAGACCTTTCACAGGATTTGAAAATATCTTGCGATATAATCGAGTGCATGGATTGTATACCGGCATCGGATTACAATTCACGCAATCATTCAATGCAGAAACTGGTTTGCAAATCGGATATGGATGGGCTGACAATAAACCTTTCCTAGATGTCTTTCACAGGCAATTTCTTGACAAGCCCAAAAAGTATTTTCTTGAAGCTCAGGCCTATTCGATTTTGGCAAGAAGAGATAATCCTTATGTAATAGGAGTAAATGGCATCAATGTTTTGTCATTCCTATTCAAGAATGATTATGGTGATTACTTTTATAATCAAGGGGCAGGATTATATTTTGAATATGGCTGGGGACAATTGCGTTTCTTGCGTAGAGATGAATTTATTCGTCCTTCTGCCATCAGGTTTGGCATCAGACATGAAAGACATGATCCCGCTTCCGTGAATGCAAATTTTGCACTCTTTGCATCAGATAGTATTCGATTTCGGGGAAATCCAACCATTCAATCGGGTAATTATACGATGCTGAATGGTGAGTTCCGATATCAATTCACTCCATTCAGACGCATTTCAACGGGTGGATTTATCTTTACAGGTACACATGCCATAGAAGGTTTGAGTGAATCATCATTTTCACAAGCGACATTTCAAACTTTTGTTCGGATGACAACACTTCCACTTTGGCGCTTGGATATGCGATTCTCAGGAGGTTGGTCATGGGGTGATATTCCTCCCCAACGATTTTTCTCATTGGAATCATCTATTGCTTCAACCGCCGGAGATGGAGTTTTGCGTGGGATGAATGTGAAGGAATTTTATGGAGATAGATTTGCCGCACTATCACTCGAACATAGTTTTGGGGAAGTGATTCCCGGGGTATTGCGAATCCCGAGCATAGCATCATTTGGAATAGAATTTATATTGACAGGCAGTTTGGGTTGGACTGATTTTTCACAAGGCGCGCGATTATTGCAGGCATTGCCATCAACGACACAAACGCAAGACAAATACTATTATGAAGCAGGAATCGCATTGAATCGAATTCTGCTTTTCTTCAGAGTTGATTTTTCTGCAAGAATGAGTCAGAGAATCACTCCAGAATATCGATTCACCATTTCCTCGGCATCATTCTAATGGATATGCAAGAGATCATAAAAGAATTGACCGGATGCGGAACAATTATCGGCGGAGAATTTCTTTTACCTGACGGTGTCATTTGTAGTGAATGGTATATTCCCGTCAAAGCCTTCCAATATCCTCCGCTCTGCAGGAAATTGGCTTATGAAATTGTGAAGCATTTTTGGGACATGGATGTGCAAGTAGTGATTGCATCACGAGTGGGAGCATTGCCATTTGCAACCGAAATTGCAAGACAATTGGAGGCAAGACTGCTCTGGCGTTCAAATGAAGATCAGGTATTTTATCCAAATCTCGCCATTCATTCGGGAGATAGAGCAGTCATAGTTGATGATATTCTCATGGATGATATCACACCATACAAATCAATCGGAAGAGAAATA
>JBEEPK010000032.1:0-22743 GCA_041191145.1 Bacteroidota bacterium | reverse complement strand
CCTTCTTTCTTGCCGATTTCGATATACTTCAAAATGGATTGTTCAGCTTTTTTGGATACTACAGGACCCATCGCATGATCTTCCATCGGATTGCCTTGTGAAATTCCACTAACGGCAACCTTGAGTTTTGCGACGAATTCTTTGTAGATATTTTGATGCACAATTACGCGTGAGCATGCAGAACACTTTTGACCTTGAAAACCAAAAGCCGCTTGTACTGTTCCTTTCACAGCATCATCGATATTGCAATCTTCATCAATAATCATGCTGTCTTTACCGCCCATCTCAGCAACGATTCTTTTTATCCAGATTTGACCCGGTACTGTTTTCGCGGCAAGTTCATTGATATGCAAACCAACTTCCATTGATCCTGTGAACGAGATGAAGCGTGTCTTGGGATGTGAAACCAAATAGTCACCTGCTTCAGCGCCTGATGCAACGAGATAATTCAATACGCCTTTTGGAAGTCCGATGGAACGCATAATGTCGACAAAAAGCCAGCCCATCATAGGTGAATCAGAAGATGGCTTTAGTACAACAGTATTACCTGCTGCAATTGCTGCACTGGCTGTACCTACGAGAATTGCGAATGGAAAATTCCAGGGTGGAATCACAACGCCAACACCAAGTGGAATATAGACCATTTTGTTTTTTTCGCCCTTCACCGGTGTGATTGGTTGTTTGCCCGCATAGCGCAAAGCTTCGCGACCATAAAATTCCAAGAAGTCGATTGCTTCGCACGTATCTGCATCTGCCTCGAGATAATTTTTCCCAACTTCAGAAATCATCCATGCATTGATTTCGAGTCTGCGCTTACGAATAACATTCGCGGCTTTAAACAGAAATGCTGCACGCTCTTTTGCGGGAACAAATTTCCATGTTTCAAAAGCTTTCAATGCAGCTTGCATTGCTTTTTCTGCATCATCCTTGCCAGACTTCTGAAATGTTCCAATCACTTCACTGTTCTCTGAAGGATTGATTGAAACTGTTTTGGCATCTGTATAAATCGCTTTTCCATTGATATAATTCGGATATTCTTTTCCGAATTGCGCTCTCACTGCTTCAAGAGCTTTTCTTTGTTTTTTTGCAATCGATGCATCTGCAAAATTGAGGAATACCTCATTTGTGAATTCTTTCATGTTGCTATTTGAGATATGTGAAATTAAAGTACTGTTTTCAATAAGAGATTGATTTGCGAGATCAGTAATCCAATGCCGAGGATGCAGAAGATCCAATTGATGATAACCGCTATATGATATCCTTTTGCACCCGGCAGGAATGTATATACTTCAAACAAATGCAATGAATCTTTGATGTCATTGTTGTCTATTAGCGTGATGTCCTTTTTCAATTCATGTGACTTTCGGGCAATAAAATCTATTCGTTTGAATTCTCTGCGAAAGTCAAGACCCCAAAGCGTCATCAATACAACATAAATTTGGTATTGCTTGAGTTTGAATGCTTCATGTCCTTGAAAAGGCATGATAGACTCAGGCAGATAGAGAAAAAACCACAAACACCCCGCACTTGCAAAAAGTAAAGAAGTGATGCGTTTGAGTCGATTGCGTTTTGATTCATATAATACGCGAATCGATTCGGAGTAGAGTGGTGTAGATTTCATGTTGAGATATGCTAAGTTTGCATCGCCATTCAAGCCATGCACAAAAATACGGTTGTTTCCTGACTCCACATTCTGATTTTCAGTGATTTTTGGAGTTCTTGAGAGGCAACAACATTTCAATGCTCAAAATTGTTCACTGTTTCCGGAATTCATGTACCATGAAAGAATTATGTGGAAAAGCTCAAGCCACCATTATGTCATATAAAAACATCGTACCCAAAATTGGGAAGAATGTTTTGATTTGCGATGGCGTACGGATTATCGGAGATGTGGAAATAGGTGATGATTCCAATGTGTGGTTCAATGCGGTATTGCGTGGCGATGTCTTTCCGATCAAAATTGGGAAGAGAACCAATATTCAGGATGGATCCATATTACATGTTACAACAGACAAGTTCGCTTTGAATATCGGAGATGATGTGACCATTGGACATAATGCCATTCTGCATGGCGCAACAATTGGGAATCGTTGTTTGATTGGCATGGGTGCAATTGTTCTTGACAATGCCATTATTGAAGATGAGGCAATCGTTGCCGCGGGTTCTGTTGTCAAACCCGGAATGATTGTTCCATCAGGCATGATGGTGGCGGGCATTCCTGCTACGATCATTCGAGAAGTCAGACCCGAAGAGAGACAAGGATTCATTGAAAGTGCCGAACATTATCGCGAGATTTCGGAGAGCTATCGCGAAGAATATGGACAATCATGAGGGTTCGACAAATCCCACTTTCTTATAGACTTTTCTTAATGTTTTGAATGCTTGTCTTCGCGCCTTTTCCGCACCGGTTTTTAATAATACAGACAATTCATCAGGATTCGATCGGATTTCTTCGAAACGATTTCGAATAGGAGAAATAAGTTCAGCCACAGCTTCAGCAACCGCTTCCTTGAAAGGTGCATATCCTCTTCCATTGAATTCATCGGAAATTTCCTGCATGGATTTTCCGGTGGAAATATGATAGAGCGACATCAAATTCGAAATGCCGGGTCTTTCCTCAGTATCATAGATGATATCCGTACCGGAATCCGTTACTGCTCTTTTGATTTTATTCTTGATCACTGCATCTGCATCATGCAAAAAGATGCAGGAATTTTGATTGGGGTCGGATTTTGACATTTTCTTGCGTGGTTCCTGCAAACTCATGATACGAGCTCCTTCTTTTGGAATGAAGGGATCCGGAACTGCAAAAGTGGGGGAATACAAGTGATTGAATCGTTCAGCAAGATTTCTTGTCAATTCAATATGCTGTTTTTGATCTTCGCCAACAGGTACAAGATCTGCTTGATAGAGGAGAATATCGGCGGCCATCAAAACGGGATAAGAGAATAATCCGACATTCACATTTTCACTATGCTGTTGGGATTTATCCTTGAATTGCGTCATGCGTTGGGCTTCACCAAAACCGGTGAAACAATTCAAAACCCAAGCAAGTTGAGCATGCTCCGGCACATGAGATTGAATGAACAGCGTTGATTGTTCGGTATTAATTCCGCAGGCGGCATACATGGCAACGACATCCACGGAGCGTCTGCGAAGATCGGCCGGAACTTGTCTTGTGGTGATGGCATGCATGTCGGCAACCATGAAATAGCACTCATAATCATCTTGCAATTGTAAGATCACCACTGGCTTGGATGCCACTCAAAATGATTTTCTTTGATGTATTCTCTGTATTCATGACTGTTTCACCGAAAATGATTCGCAAATATAGGCTTTCGAGTCAATTTTCTCCATGTTTCACCTTCGCTTTTCAATAAAGTGGAATGAAAATTGCACAAAACGACATATGAGTAAAACAACATTTCATGCAGTTGCAGATTCACCGATCCAAAGCTATTGGGAACATACAGCATTTACGGAAGTGGATATTTGTATTGTTGGTGCCGGTATTATTGGACTATCCACTGCATTGGAATGCAGGAAAAAATTTCCTTCTGCATCCATTACGATAGTGGAACAGGCGCCGCATGGACATGGCGCAACGACAAGAAATGCAGGTTTTGCGTGTTTCGGAAGCGCAACCGAATTATTGCATGATGTAGATGCATTTGGACATGATCATGCTTTTGAGATTGCCAATGAGCGATATCTTGGATTGCAGAAGCTTTTGCAAAGATGTTCGCCAGAGTCGATCAAATATGAACATTTGGGTGGTGCGGAATTGATTCGAGCGAGTGAATTGCATTTGCTCGATAGACTTTCAGAGATGAATGCTCTTGCGAAACAGATCACTGGTGATTCCGAAACTTATGTCGTATTGAACAAGAATGAACAAGCTGCTCTTGGCTTTTCAAATGCGGTGGAAGCCGTGATCATGAATAAGCATGAAGGACAGTTGCATAGCGGATATCTTCATGCCACGCTTGAGCGTTTGGCTCGGGAAGCAGACATACGCATAGAGTTTGGAAGCAAGGTGATGTCAATACAAGATGATCATCAGGCAATTGCCGAGATTTCTTGTCCAGTCGGTAATTATGCATTGAAGGCCAAAGCAATCATCTTGGCAAATAATGCGAGTATTCCTCTTTTGGCTTCGGAATTACCGATAAAGCCGGGAAGAGGACAAGTAATTGTAACATCACCGATAGAAGATTTGTCATTTCAAGGTGCATATCACATTGAAGAAGGATTCTATTATTTCAGATCGCTTGGCAATCGCATTTTGCTTGGAGGTGGAAGGAATCTGGATTTTCAGACAGAAGAAACCTATGAGTTTGGTCATACCGATCTTGTGATGAATGTACTTGAAACATTATTGAGAGATTTGATCATTCCCGGAAAGGAATTTACGATTGACTATGCATGGTCCGGATTGATGGGATTCACGCCGAATAAGAAACCAATTGTTTCCAATGTATCTAATCATGTGTATTGCGCTTTTGGATGCAATGGAATGGGCGTGGCACTTGGATCTCGCATAGCGCAGTCAATCACTCAACTCATACGGTTTGATGGATGAATACCGTATTTGTCGCATATCTTATATTGATTTTGCTTGGGATAGCCTGGAGATTCATCCCTGGTGTTCCCTCGCCAACTATCATGCGAAATGCGATCAGTTCATTGGTGATTCAAATTTTGCTTCCATTGCTTACAATATCAGTGATAGCAAAAGCCCCAATGACTGATGCAATCTGGCAGATTCCCATTACGGCGATATTCGTGACAATTGGATGTCTGCTCACTGCATGGCTTATATATGCGGGTTTGAGAAAAACCATGCTGAACAATATGAGCGATGCAACGATGGGTAGTCTGATCATAGGTTCAACATGGTGCAATGCGACATATTTAGGATTGCCCATCATCACCGGAATTTTTGGCGAGGAAATGTCATTCATTCCTGTGCTCTATGATGTATTGGCACTCACTCCGCTACTTTGGACTGTGGGAGTATTCATTGCAGGATATTTTCGAGGAGATGAACAATCGCATGGTGAAAGAATGCGAGAGTCTTGGCTGAAAATACTGCGACTTCCACCCATGTATGCAGTGATTATTGGTTTGACATTGAAATTATCATCTATACAGATTCCTGACATACTTCTTCATGTTTCGGAAATTGCCGGAAAGGCAGTGCCTCCGATAATGATGATTTCTGTGGGAATGGCATTGACATTGCCGAAATGGAAATCTTTGTTGATTCTCATTCCGGGCAGCATCATTCGACTGTTCATTGGTCCTGCCTTAGCTTCACTGTGCATATTATTTTTTGGCATGCAGAATACAGTTGGTGAAGCATTGATTATAGAATCGGGCATGCCGACGATGGTTTTGACATTGGCTTTGATAGATATGTATGATTTGGATGCAGAGATTTTATCGCATCTGATTGCCTTCACCACAATTAGTTCATTCATCACATTGCAGTTTCATTTGCTTTCATGAAAAAAACACTTTTGATATTCATGGCATTCATCGGTTTGACCGCCGGTGCAATCGCATTCAAATTCTCTGATCAGGAATTGTTTCAGAGAATCACGAATGCAATGGACTTATTTGGTTCGGTGTTTCGTGAGGTGACATTGCATTATGTTGACCCCGTAGACCCCATGAAATTCGTGAATGATGGTGCAAAAGCAATGCTTTCATCCCTGGATCCTTACTCTGAGATATTGGATGATAGTGGTGAAGATGACATGGAATTATTATCGACAAATACCTATACCGGTTTTGGCATGATCGTCGGTATCATTGATAATATGCAAACTGTCATCGACATTTATCCGGGATATTCTGCGGAGAAAAATGGTTTGAAACCGGGTGATAGAATTTGTTTTGTTGATACAATGTTTGTTCTTTATGACACAACAAATCTCATTAGATCATTTAGTCGAGGCACAGTCGGTGGTAAGGTTCCCATGCGAATTCTTCGATCCGGAAAATCCGATACTATTCATGCAGAGCTCACCAGAGAAATTATTCGCGTGAAATCACTTGGTGTATCCGGGATGGTGAATGATAGTATAGGTTATGTCAAAATTGAGCGATTTTCTGCCAGTACAAAAGATGAAATGAAAAGAGTATTGGCACAATTCAGAAGGGAGTATCCAAAATTTGCCGGTCTCATGCTTGATTTGCGAGGGAATCCAGGTGGATTATTGGAGTCTGCAGTTGATGTATGCGATTTATTCGTGCCTATGAAATCCACAATTGTAATGACAAGAGGCAGAGATGCCGAGCAGGAGCGAACCTATCTTTCGCAGTTTCAACCACAAGAACCAAATATTCCACTCGCGGTATTGATCGATGGAGAAAGTGCAAGTGCAAGTGAAGTCGTTGCCGGAGCCATTCAGGATTTGGATCGCGGTGTGATACTTGGATCCCGTTCTTTCGGAAAAGGCTTGGTACAAACAGTGATGTCTCTTCCATCAAACAAATCATTGAAATTGACAACCGCAAGATATTATACACCCTCCGGAAGATGCATTCAGAAATTGCCTACATATAATGAAGATGTCAAGATTGAAGGAAAAGAAGTGGAATTCAAAACTGCGAATGGTCGTCCCGTGACCTCAAGACATGGAATCGATCCAGACACAACACTAAGCGAATACTCATCTTCACAAATTCTCAATGTGCTTGACGAAGAACAATTGCTTTTTCGATTTGTGAATGAATACTGTGCAAATATTGACACACTGTCCAAAGACTGGAAAGCCGGAGATAAAGAATTTAAGAAATTACAGGCATGGCTTCTCAAAGAAGATGATTTTACTATTCCTGAACCCTATGCACTTTTGGAGAATTCTGATATTATTGCCCATAGAAATGGATATTCTATAGGTTTTTCTAATGCTGTGAAAAAGGTGTTAAAAGGTGCCAAAAAGGACTTTTTGAAGGGATTGTCGGCATATCGTCCCGAGATTTTACGAAAATTGACAATACTCTTGCAATCCAGATACAGAACATCCAAAGAAATGACATCATTACTATTCACTTATGACCAATTAATAGTAAAATCTGCCATGATTTTATCAGGTAAATCATATCGAGAATTATTGTCTCCACAATGAAATTGAATGTAAAGAAATAAACTTTTCACTTTCTTTCTATTTTGGCAAGTAGTTTGCTTCAACTATCTACAAAAGTTATTATTACGGGTTGTATTCATGAAAAAACTAGCTTACTTTTTTCTTTTTATCTTTTGTTTTGGGCACAGCTTTGATTTGCGTGGACAATTCATTGCTGATAGATTTACCAATCGACCTCTTACCTTAATGAATGATGCAACTTCTGTTGGTTGGAATCCTGCCGTACTTGGCATGACCGGCAAAACAGATGTTGTTCTTGTTGTGCCTTATGACAGATCATGGCAAAACACACGATTGATTGGAGCATTTGCCTCTTCTCAAGGTGTTGGTTTGGGTTATACTTCCATTCGACATGAAAGGCTTCCGGACATATCATATGTACCATTTAGTTTCTATGGTGGTGTCGGTTCCAAGATTCCGGGATATAATGTATGGGCAGGTGCATCATTCAGATATTCAGAATTTGGCGGAAGAACAGTACGATATAGTGGATCATTGATTTATAATCCATATGATAAATTATATCTCTCAGCTGGAATGTCAAATCTGTATTCTGTAGATACAAAAGACATGGTATATCAAGCATCTGCAACATATTCGCTTCTTGACTGGTTGACCATGCACGGTAGATTCCAATATTGTGCTGAAAATCCAATTTTCTGGGGTGAGAAATATTCCTCAGAATTTGGTATTGTCGCGGCAATCAACAAAAAGAGAATAGTTTCTTCATTCTCTGTCAATCCCGTGGCAAGAGAAGCAAGATTCGGACTCGAAGTTGCATTTGATGTGTTTTCAATTGGCATTTTGAGTGAAGGCTCAACATTAAATACGCCAAGCGGCAGATTCAATGGTGGTAATATTCTCCTGAGAGTGAATCATGATTCGCTCTATGCAATTGAACATTATCGTTTTCCAAAGGTAGAATGTTCTCTACAAAAGTGCACTGATCAAGGGTGTTCCGGAAGACGCTGTTATGATGCAATATGTCCTGCATATCGTTGTATCAAAGAAGATTGTCCTGGTAAGACATGTTCTCGTAGCATTTGCGCTGGACTAAATTGCACGCATGGTCATACAGTTCGAACAGTGACTACATCTACTGAAAAGCATACAGTTTGTAATCATTGCTCACATCCAACACATATTAGTCAAGCCGATAATGCTCCTAATCATGGTGGATGCCCGGTTTGTGGTTGTTCCAAAGAGCATCATGGCCCAGGTTCAATATCCAGTGGCATGGATGGAGGTGCCAATGGTGGCAAATCAACAGGAGATGGAACTTCGCGTGGTGCAGGTACTGGTAATGGTGGTACAGGTGGTGGAACAAACGAAGTAAAACCAAAATCAGGCAGCGATAAAGATGATAGTGGTAAAAAGGATGGTGCCATGGAAGAAGGTAATATGGACGATGGTGGAGTGGACGATGATCCAGATACAGATTCAGATTCTTGGGGAAATGAAGGAGATGATAATCAATCCAAACCTGAAGAAGATGAAGATGAAAGTGAGGATGAAGATTTTGAAGAAGCCGATGAGCCAATTTCAGAAACTCAGAAGTCTGATAATACTCAAAAGCCTGGTAATGATGATGATGGAAAAGGTGGAATCGGAAAATCATATAAACTTCGCAGAGTATTTTTCGATCATGATAAGTGGGATATCAAGCCTGAAAGTGTTGATGAATTGAATAAACTCAAATCATATCTTTCCAAGAATCCTGATTTGTGCGTTCGCTTGGATGCACACACTGATAGCAATGGTTCCAATGATTACAATAAAGAATTATCAAGAAGACGAGCACAATCTGTTGTTGATTATCTCATAGATAATGGCATAGATCCAACACGATTATCCGCACAAGGTTTTGGCGAAGATTTTCCTGTGTCTACAAATGATACTGCTGAGGGTAGAGAAGAAAATCGCAGAGTTGAGTTTACAAAGATGGGTTGTTGAGTGGGTGTTCGTGTAGTAGTTACAATTCAAGTATTGCATATTCTGAGTGGACATACATAATGTAGAATATGTATTGCAATGTTCATAAGTCAATAGCAATCAAGTATTTTATAGAATAAATATTTCTTTTTTTGCTAAGTTGTTGGAGCATTTCTGTTCTTAATTTTCTTAGTTGACTATGAAATCTATTGTACTTTTTCTGTTTATCAGCCTCTCCTTTACATGTTCAAATTTTGTTGCTAATTCTCAATTCACCTCTCATGCTCTTTCGAATAGAAGAATAGGGTATGTCAATGATGCCTCTTCTGTAAGTTGGAATCCTGCCTTGCTGGGTATGGTTCAGTCTACGGATATATTACTTGCATCATTACATGACAAAGAATTTACTCTTTCTCCTCAGTATGCGGCATTTGCAAAGTTAGGGGGTTTGGCTGCCGGAATAATTCTACCGAGAGATTCAGTATCTGTCTTTCAAAATGCCATCCCGATGACCCTTCATGCTGGTTATGGATTCCCATTGGTTGATGATTATGCTTGGTTGGGCGGTGGATTAAAGTATACAGATGATGGCTTATATCAAATTCGCTACGCTGCCTCCTTGATGCTCTCCTTACATTCTAGCTTTTACCTCTCCGGAGGAATAGACAATCTATACACTATCAATGAGAATCATCAAGTCATGTCTTTCATGGGAGCATATTCTCCTTTGGATTGGTTAACCGTTCATGCAAGACTCTTATATGCAAAGGATTCGGTGATTTTTGCGGGTGGTAATTATTCTCCCGAATTGGGTATCAGCGCCGGAATTGTGAATGATTTTTTGATTGGATCGATAGCATTTAATCCTGTCTTTGAACAATTACGAATTGGTTTGGAGATGAATCTTGGTGGTTTTTCTGTTGGAACACTGAATAATATCACGACACAAAGCGGAATAAGCGAGCCATATTCTTATGGAATAGCAATCGCTCGTTTGAATTTCTCCGGACAAAAATCCATTGCAATGGCAAGAAATGGAATTGTTGGATCAATGTGTCATCCTGATGAATTGAGATGGCGACCATTCTTTTCCAATAATCGAAATGAACTATTTCGAATCATGAAAAAACATGGTGGTGAACATGAAGAATTGGCATTGAAATTAGAAAACAAGTATAAGAATTCAGGATTTATCTATGATTCAATTCATGCTGAATATTATGCGAAATATGAACCTAAAGTGAAGGCGGCAGGTATGCCACAATCATTAATTGGTCACAAAAACAAGGATTTTTCAGTGATAGGAGTGTCTAGAGACGGTATCAATGAATCAAAGTCAGTCAGAGTGATGGTTCAGGATAAATCCGGAAGAATGATCACAAACATATCGGATACTTCATTTACTATTCTTGATACCAACTTGCAAATAGCATCTGTCAAGCAAGCTATTTCTGATAATCCGGTTCCTGTTGATTTTGTCGTGCTTATGGATTGCTCGGGTAGCATGGGTGATGAAATTGATGAAGTGAGAGCGAATGTCTCCACATTTGTCCAAAAGTTAAAGGGTGGAGGTATTGATTATCGATTGGGTTGCATTCTCTTCGGCGAATCCATTTTTGGTAGTCTGGAACCAACACCAAATATCATTGAATTTCAAAACTTTTTTAAAGATGCGGCTGCAACAGGTTTTGATGAAATTACATCCACTGCAATTGAAAGGGCAAGCAAGATGAATTTCAGGCCCAATGCACAAAGAGTATTTATACTCATAACTGATGAATGTACCATCCAAACAAATGGATCAAATACTGAGATATCCTTGATTGAACGATTGTGGAATAATGGTGCCAAACTCTATTCAGTAGTCAATGCAGAGGAAAACAATGGAGCAGTCTTGACGCGTTTAAGCTTGGGTAAAGAATTTAGTATCAGACAGCCATTTACATCCATACTCAATGAGATTGCAAAAGATGTTAGTACAACCTATGAAATACAAGTTCAAACCAAGGCAAAGCCGCTTCCTCCAAAAGTAACTGTTCTTAAAGGCATAATTCGTGGAGATGATGGCAATATTCTCAATGGAAATCTATCACTGAAAAAAGTCTCGACAGTTCCAATGAATGATTCGATTAGAACAAGTTCCAAAGAATATTCATTTGTCATTCCAAATCTTGTGATATCTGAATTGGTTGTTCAGGCGGATGGGTATCAGCCATATTCTGAAATGATAGATTTTACCTATGTAACAAAAGGTGATACCTTGATTAAGGATATCACTCTCAAGAAAAAGGTACGAACAGTATTGGTGAAAATGATTGATGCCTCTGGTAATCCGATGTCCGGTGCCATATTCATAAAAGAAAAAACAACCGGAAATGAAATGCAAATGCAGACAAGTGCTACTACTGGTCTCTACAGTGCAATCATTCTACCCGGTCAATCTTATACTATTGGATCTTCGATGACAGAATACACTTGTTCTGAATTTTCGATAGATGATGCTGCTTTTGTTAAAGGCGATACCTTGGAAATTCAGCTGCAATGTAAACAAAAAGAGATACTTGTTTCAGGTATATTGAAAGATGAAATAGGAAATCCTTTAACCGGAATAATTCTAGTCGAAGATATCAAATCAGGTGTGAAACTTTTGAGCATCACTACCGATTTGAAAGGATATTATTCATTCAATATTGCAAGTGGAATAGCGATTAGATTAACTCCTAGTAAACAAGATTATATCCCTCAATCGATTGAAGTATCAACTGATACTCTTAAGCCGGGTGCCTCCCTCCTGAATCAGAATCTACAAATGATCGGGATCAAAAAGGCCATTGCTGATGGTATGACATTTAGTTTGAAAAATATTTTCTTCGATTCGAATAAATCAGATATTAAACCTGAAAGCGATGCTGAATTACAAAAACTACTGAAATTCTTGAATGAAAATCCATCAGTCTGTCTTGAAATTGCTGCACATACCGATAATGTAGGTTCCGATGCAAATAATCAAATTCTCTCACAAAAAAGAGCTGAATCTGTGGTTCAATACTTGGTATCAAAAGGTATTGGAACATTGCGACTGAAACCCAAAGGATATGGTGAAGAAAAACCCAAAGCATCGAATAATGACGAAGCCGGAAGATTGCTAAATAGACGGGTGGAGTTTTCATTGCTTAATTGCTAATATGCTCCCCAAAAATGAGTAAATTTGCCATGATTATTAGCAGAGATTATCATGTCAAAAACACTCATCACAGCGGCTTTGCCGTATGTCAATAGTTATATTCATCTCGGACATTTAGCCGGAGCATATTTGCCGGCAGACATGTATGCACGATTCCTCCGTTTAAGTGGCAGGGAAGTGTTATTTGTGTGTGGTTCGGATGAACATGGCGTTGCAATCACCATCAGCGCTGAAAAAGAAAAGACAACCCCACAAGCAATCATCGACAAATATCATCCGATGAATGAACAGGCATTTGCCACATTCGGAATGAGCTTTGATGTGTATTCTCGCACTTCGCTTCCCATTCATCATGAAACCGCTCGAGAATTCTTTGTGGATTGGCTCGAGAAAGGACTCCTCACCGAAAAAGAAGAACCACAATTCTTTGATGAATCCGCGAATATGTTTCTGCCCGATCGCTATGTGGAAGGAACTTGTCCGCATTGCAAAAAAGATGGCGCTCGTGGTGATCAATGTGATAGTTGCGGTGCCACCTATGAACAAACTGCATTAATCAATCCGAAAAGTGTGATCAGCGGAAAAACTCCCATTGTGAAATCAACCAAACATTGGTATTTCAAAATGGGTGAATTCCAAAAACCACTCGAAGACTATATTGAATCCCATGCGCAAGATTGGAAAGAAAATGTACTCCAGCAAAGTCGTTCATGGCTCAAACAAGGTTTGAATGACAGAGCCGCAACACGCGATATGCAATGGGGCATCAAAGTGCCTGTTGAAGGCGCTGATGGCAAAGTGATCTATGTGTGGTTTGAAGCCGTACTTGGATATATTTCAGCTACCAAGCATTGGGCTCAAAATCAAGGTCTGGAAGCGGATGCTTGGAAGGAATGGTGGTCTGCGCCGAAAGGCGAAGACAGAAATTATGTTGCCTTTTTGGGGAAAGACAATATCGTGTTTCATACGCTGATATTTCCAATGCTCTTGATGTCCAAAGGAGATATGATTCTTCCGCAATATGTCCCAGCAAATGAATTCTTGAATTTCGAAGGAAAGAAATTTTCCAAGTCGAATAATTGGGGGATTTTCCTGAGAGATTATCAAAAAGATTTTCCCGGCGAAAGCAATACCGATATGCTGCGTTATGCGCTTGCAACAAATCTTCCGGAATCAAAGGACAGTGATTTTACATGGAAAGATTTTCAAGCGAAAACCAATAATGAACTTGCTGCAATTCCCGGTAATTTCATCAATCGTGTTACACAATTTTTGACGAAAAATTTTGAAGGGAAAGTCCCTGAGCTGTCAGGTGCATTTAAGTATGTTCCTGAACAATGGAAATCCCTCATTGCATTCTTCGATGGACAAGAATGGAATGCAAAAGAAGATATGCTCGCTGCAATTCCGGAATCATTCAAAGCCGTTTTCAATGATCATGATTGTGCAATGATTGCATCGCTCTATTGGGGCATGAAAGCCACCAAGCAATCCTATCATGGATTCAGATTGCGCGATGCCGTGATGGAAACAATGAATATCGCTCGCTCAGCAAATAAGTATTTCAATGATGCCGAGCCATGGAAATCCATCAAAACAAATCCTGAAGATGCAGCAAAAACATTATATGTCTGCTCACAAGTGCTCTATGCTTTGTCCATCGCATTTGCTCCAATCATTCCGCATACTGCAAAGAATATCGCCATTGCTTGCGGTCAGGAACCCAAAACTGGAGATCATTCAGCGATCGGACTCAATTACTGGAATTTCATTGCTCAGCCAATTCTTGCATGTGGTCAGCATATCACACAACCACCAATTTTATTCACCAAACTTGAAGACTCCGTGATCGAAGAACAAATCAAATCCATGGAACAATCGCAATTGCCCGCAGAAGAGTTAATCTCAATTGAAGATTTCAAAAAAGTGAAATTGCGCACAGCAAAAATTATTGAAGCGGAGGCTGTTCCCAAAAGTGAAAAATTGGTCAAACTCAAAGTTGATCTTGGCAATGAGCAAAGACAAATCCTCGCAGGAATCGCAAAACATTATGCACCAGAATCTTTGATTGGAAAGACAATCGTCGTGGTGGCAAATCTCAAGCCGGCGAAACTCATGGGAATGGAATCTCAAGGAATGCTTCTTGCAGCAAATGCTGAGGATGGTTCTTTGGGACTCGTCATTCCTGAAATTGATGTGATTGGTTCAGAAGTTCGTTAAGGTACACTATGAAAGCAAGTATTGATTGGAAGGGTGGGATGTTGCTCGAAGGCAAAAATGCCGAGGGTATGTCTACATATTTTGACACTCATCATCCTGAGCAAAAACATGGCACTCCGATGGAGATTATGCTTCAAGCGATGGGCTCTTGCTCCATGATGGATGTAATCGCAATATTGGAAAAGAAACGCAAGACAATCACGGCATTGCATATGGATATCGATACCGATAGAGCATCAGATCATCCAAGAATATTCACAGCCGTGAGACTACATTATACATTGATTAGTCCGGATGCCGAACTCAAAGATCTGGAGCGTTCTGTGGAGCTTTCGCAGCAAACATATTGCAGTGCCTCTGCGATGTTTCAGAAATCCGGATGCGATGTTTCATGGACTTGCGAAGTGAAATCCACTTAACATTTCCCGAGCATTTTGAGCCTTTCGATTCTTGAAGCTTCATTTCGAAGAAGCCAATCATCCTGACTCAATATTGCATAAGCAGAAGCAAAAAATGGTTGTGCCTGATCAAGATGTCCTTTCGCGAGCAGGCATTCTCCAATTTCTTCAACCAAATATCCATCATTTGGAAGACTGCGCTGTTTTCGCTCATCCGCAATGACATATAATTCCCTCAAAGCCTCATCAGTTCTGCCAAGCAGGCGAAGCATCTTAGACATGGACCAATGGGCGATCAGTGCTTCTTCATGCCTGAATCTTTCTCTATACCATGTTTCATTATTGAGAAAACATTCCAAAGCCTGATCGAAACGACCCAATCCATGCATGGTCCAGCCGATATTATTATACAAAGACCCAAGCCAACTTTTCGTTCTTGCATCTTGGGAATCTTCTGCATACTGCATCGCTTTAAGATTCCATTCCAATGCTACTTCTCCCTCTGAAATAATGCCGAGCATATGTGCGGCATCAACTGCATGAAAATCTATGCCATGTTCTACTGCTTCATTCCATGCAGTGAGAAAATCTTCACGGCCACGGTCTTCGATTTGCATGGAATTCAATAATCTTCCTCTTTCAAGATGATATCGAATCAATGGAATGATGCGATCGATTCCATTTGCATCATCGATGAGTTCTTTGGCAGATTGAAGATATGCCTTGCAACCTTGTGCATCATGGAGAAGACTCTTGCAACGAGCAAGTTGAGTGTACAATTGAGGAAGAAGCGTTGCATCTTCATGCTCAGTGAGTTCATCGACATATTCCAAGAAAGCTTCTTCTGTTTGAGCAGGATCTTGATATTTCCATTCTTTTTCAAATTCATGTGCTTCAAAATTCATAGTCTTTCTCCTGTTTCAGTGGAAAAGATGCACATGTGATTCACATCAAAATGAACAGAAATATCCTTGCCATTTGGATGCATTTCAGAAACGGGAAGTCGCATGGATTTTCTCGTTCCGCCGGAAAGCATGTGAAGTATCATTTCATGACCATGATATTCAGATTGATCGATTGTGGTATTCCAGATAGGGCCTGAGATTTCATAGGCATGAGTGGAGCAATGCTCTGGTCTGATGCCGACGGTGATATATTTGGGAATAGACATGTGTGTTGCGAGTACGGAATGAGGAATGGTGAATGCTGCACCTCCATTCTCTTCGCTGAAATGTATCGTGTCTCCTTCAGAATGTGCCGAACCTTTGAAGAAATTCATGTTCGGACTACCCAAAAAGCCTGCTACAAAGAGATTGTTTGGAGATTGATAGATCTCTTGTGGCGTTCCAATTTGCATCAATTTCCCTTTATTCAATACAGCAATGCGATCACCCATTGTCATAGCTTCTGCTTGATCATGCGTCACATAAATGCCTGTTATGCCGAGTCTTTTTTGAAGATTCACTATTTCTGCTCGCATATGGAGTCGCAATTGGGCATCAAGATTAGAGAGGGGTTCATCGAAAAGAAAAACCCTTGGTGTGCGAATGATTGCTCGGCCCAATGCCACGCGCTGTCTTTGTCCGCCCGAGAGTTGTTTTGGTTTTCTGTCGAGTAATGTTTCAAGTCCAACAAGTTCAGCCACTTCCTGCACGCGTTTTTTGATTTCGCTCGGATTCACTTTGCGGAGAGATAATGGGAATCCCAGATTTTCAGCCACTGAGAGATGCGGATAGAGGGCATAATTTTGGAAAACCATGCCGATATCGCGTGCCTTCGAAGGCATATCATTGACGATTTGATCATCAAAGAGCAATTGTCCGCCGGTGATATCTTCAAGTCCTGCAATCATCCGCAGCACCGTACTTTTTCCGCAACCCGATGGTCCGACAAGCACAAGCAATTCACCGGGATTGATGGTGAGTGATAAATCAGGAATTATCTGTTTTCCTGATTCATATTCTTTGACAATATGTTGTAAGGTGACTTGTGTCATGAATGCTCCAAAAAAATCTCGTTTTACTCTGCTTTATTATTCATCGCAATTGAAGGGCAGACAAATGAGCATAGACTCCATTTTGTGCAATCAATGCATCATGAGTTCCATATTCAATAATTGAACCTTTGTCAAAGACTGCTATTGCATCGCAGTTTTTGATGGTTGATAATCTATGTGCGATGATGATTGTTGTTCTCGATTCCATGAGTCTTTCCAATGCCTCACTGATCAGATGTTCCGAAGATGAATCGAGTGAACTTGTTGCTTCATCAAGGATCAATATCGGCGGATTTTTGAGTATAGCTCTCGCGATTGCAATTCTCTGCCTTTGTCCGCCGGAGAGCGTGATTCCTCTTTCACCAACAATGGTATCATATCCTTCGGGGAATCGCTCAATGAATTCCTTTGCATTGGCAAGTTCAGCTGCTTTCATGATCTCATCAAATTCGGCATGAATATTACCATAGCGGATATTCTCGGCAATTGTTCCACCAAAGAGTACGATATCTTGTGGCACTATGCCGATCGATGCTCGAATGCATGATAAACCGAGTTCGGAAGCAGGTATTCCATCATAGGAAATTACTCCTTCGCTTGGCTGATAAAATTGCTGTATAAGTGATGCCGTTGTGCTTTTACCAGCTCCACTTTCACCAACGAATGCTATGCGTTGACCTGATTGAATTTCGAGATTGATGGATTTCAATGCCGGAATATCGGGTCTGGAAGGATAATGAAAATTCACATCTTTCAGTGAAATCGAATGTAAAGGTCTGAATTTTTTGTTTTGATCACTTGAATCAATCATTTCGATGTCTGCATCGAGAATTTCTCTCAATCTGACAGAAGCACCGAGTGCCTTTTGAATCTGACCCAACAATTCGGCAAAACTTCCCATTGCACCGCCCACAAACATCGCATAAATGAGGAATGTCGCAAAGTCACCAACAGTGATGGTTCCTTGTTGCACAAGACTTCCGCCATACCAAATGACGCCGGCAATACCACCAAAAAAGGTGAAGAGAATGAATGATACAAATGCTGAGCGCAGTTTGGCAGTGCGTATCGCAAGTGCAATGGTATTTTGCAAAGCGCCTTTATAGCGTTTTGTTTCATGACCTTCATTGGTAAATGACTTCACGCTTGAAATTGCTTGTAGTGTCTCTTCTATGATGGTGGCCGATATCGCGAGTGCATCTTGCGTTTTTGTGCTTTGCTTTCTGATGAAGCGACCAAACATAACGGCAATTAAGACAAGAATTGGCAGTGCCAGAAGAACAGGTAATGCAAGATCGAGTCCTGCAGTGAGAATAAAACCAATGCCACCAATCATGAAAATGGTTTGTCGCAGGAGTTCAAGTACTGTAAAAGCAAAGGTTTCTTGAATTTGGGAAAGATCTGAAGATAATCTAGAAGAAAGTTCGCCCACTCTGCGTTCGGCAAAGAAACTCATGGGTAATCGAATGATATGATCGAAGGCTTTGGTGCGCAATTCCGCGAGAGATGTCTCGGTGATGCGGGCAATCGTCATAGAAGCGAAGAATCGAATGGTACTTTGGACTGCGATCAGTATGAGGAGCCAAATTGCAAGCATGCCCGGTGAAGGAGCAATACCAAAGAGTCCATGAGTTTGTTCAGGATGAATGAAGCCATCGAGCATCGTCCCGATCATGGCCGGAAAAACAAGTCCGATAGATGCCGTGATCAGCATGATAATGAGTGCCAAAATACCTTTAACTGCATGAGGTCTGTAAAAACTCAAGAGAAATCGGATTTGTGCACCTGATTCGCTTGAATTCATGCGCTTATTCTGTTGTTGATCCATTGTCATGTGTATAGTATTGAATTCACCAAGAATTCATGAAAGAATCTTCTTCTGATGTGGGTGAATACATCGGGAATTCTCATTTTTGCCGAAACATTTACAAAATTACAATGAAAACACTCGATACATTCACCAATCCGGCATTTCCTTCCAATGTAGAGCCAATTCCCGAGTGGCCCGAAGAATATTTCTTTCTTAAAGGTATTGATCATTCGGTCATTTCCATGAAGAAAGGAGAAAAAGTGTTTACAGAAGGTGAGGGATGCGGTCGTTTGGGATTCATCATTTCCGGAACCATCAAAGTATTCAAAGATAGTCCAAGTGGCAGATCCATGACGCTTTATCGCATTGGTCGTGGTGAAAGTTGCATGCTTTCGATGTCATGTGCTTTGTCGAATCCCATACATCAAGCATCTGCCATGGTTGAGGAAGATGCATGGGTAATCACGCTCAGACCCGATATATTCAGAAGGCTCATGAATGACTCTGAAGATGCAAGAAATTATGTATTCACACAATTTGCGCTTCGGATGACTGATAATATGGTGCTTATTGAAGAAGTGGTCTTCAAACGGATGGATCAAAGACTCGCCGATACGCTCATCGAGCGCTCACAATCCGGCGAGGCAATCATAAAGATGACGCATGAAGAATTGGCCACTGAACTTGGAACGGCTCGTGAAGTGATTAGTAGATTATTAAAAGAACTTGAATTAAACGGAATCGTCAGATTGCAAAGAGGAAGCATTGAAATCTTGGATCTGAAAGTTTTGTCCAAAAAAGGAGCATGATATGTCGGCCTATTATGAAGTAAATATGGAAGTTGATTCCTCCATTGCCGAAGAATGGGTGGAATATATGCGCTCGGAACATATCCCTGAAGTGATGCAAACAGGTGTGTTCTCATCTTGTCAATTCCTGAGAATTATTGAGCCTGCCAAAGAAGGATTCGAATGTTTTCGCATTACCTATGAAGCAAAGAATTTATCTGCAATTCAGGAATATCGTGCTGAAATGTCTCCCGAATTGCAAAGAAAACATAATGAGGTGTATGGCGAATATGCAAAAGGTTCGAGAAGAGAAATGATCGGTGAATTCGGCATCACTGTTTCGGAACAATCTTGATGGAACAGATGAATCTCTATTCAATTCCAAATGCCGAACATTTGCAAATCCTCTGCATTGAAGCGGGACCTGTGGCAACCAATGGTTATATGCTCATGGATATGGATTCAAATTCAGCTGTCATTATTGATACTCCACATCAAAGCGTGAGACTCTTTGAGGCCTATTCAGAGGAAAAAGGATTAAAGATTTCCGCATTATGGCTCACGCATACACATTGGGATCATACAGCCGATGCAGAATTGTGTGCTGAAAAAGGTTGGGACATTCTTGTGCATCCACTTGATGCCTATCGATTGCTTGATCAGTCTGCTCATACCGTATGGCCACTTCCATTCACACTGGGAAATGTACAATACACTGGTGTAATCGAGCAAGGCGATATTCTCACTTGCGGGGAGTGGAAATGCGAAGTCATTCATACTCCCGGACATACTGAAGGCGGGGTATGTTTTGTTGATCGTTTGCATTCATGCATCTTTGCCGGTGATACCTTATTTGCAGGAAGCATCGGCAGAACGGATTTGCCCGGTGGCGACATGAATACATTGCTCAATTCCATCAAGAATTCATTACTGGAATTACCTGAAGACATGATAGTGTTTCCGGGACATGGTCCATTGACGACCATTGGTGATGAAAAAGAAAGCAATCCTTTTTTACATTGAAATCCAATTGATTTCACGGACAAATTTCATGATGAACAACTATTCATATTTCAGTAATAGAGTACTCACCATCCTTTCTCTAATTTGCATCTCATTGTTGGCGGGATGCTACTCTTTCACCGGCGGATCCGTTCCGGATCATCTGAAGACAATTAGTCTGACGGCCGTTCAAGACAATAGCGGTTTTGGAAATCCTCGATTCAGAGATGTGCTCACGAGGAGATTACTCGACAAATTTCGTAATGACAATACCCTCGTGCTTGTTGAATCCAATGGTGATGCCCAATTGCAGTCCACCATCATTCGAATCGATGATGATGTTGTATCGGTCAGCCCCGGTGAAGTTGAAAGAGAAAGAAGAATCACCGTATCGGTGGAAGCCGAATACACAGATTATGTGAAAAGAAAGCAAGTCTGGAAAAGAACATTCTCAAACTTTCAAGTCTATCTCATCAGTCAGGGACAACAAGCCAGAGAGGAAGCAGTAATCGCTGCTTTGCAGCAAATTGGCGAAGATATTCTTCTTGCCGTGGTATCGGGATGGTAATCCCGTTTATCGGGCAATTATTCATTCACTCTTATCCAAACACATACCATGGAAGTTGCAATACTTATTGTGTACTTTATCTCCCTCAGTATCCTTTTTGCATTTGGTCTTCACGGTCTTGTGATGATTTACTATTATCACAAAACTAGAGCCTATGCAACACCGGATTTAGAAATCCCCGCAGTACTTCCCATGGTCACGGTGCAATTGCCGGTTTTCAATGAAGTATATGTCATTGAAAGACTTGTGAATGCCATTTGTGAAATGGAATATCCCAAAGACAAACTAGAAATACAATTGCTTGATGATTCCACTGATGAAACAGTAGAAGTTTCACGCCGTTTGGTGGCTGAATGGGCATCACGCGGATTTGACATCAAGCATATTCATCGCATCGATAGAACCGGTTACAAGGCAGGTGCTCTAAAGAGTGGTCTTGAAAAAGCCAAGGGTGAATTCGTGGCGATTTTTGATGCTGACTTTGTTCCCAAGAAAGATTTCTTGATGAAAACCATTCCGCATTTCCGCAATGATGGCGTTGGAATGGTACAAACACGCTGGGAACATTTGAATGAAGATTATTCTTATTTAACTCGCGCTCAAGCATTGGCTCTTGATGGTCATTTCGTGATTGAACAACAAGTGCGAAACAAAGCAGGATTCTTCATCAATTTCAATGGTACAGCCGGAATATGGAGAAAATCATGCATCGAGGATGCAGGGAATTGGCATGCTGATACTTTGGCCGAAGATTTGGATTTGAGTTATCGCGCTCAGCTTCGTGGATGGAAATTCGTCTTTTTGAATGATGTCACTTCTCCGGCTGAATTGCCTGCTGATATCAATGGTTTGAAGACTCAGCAATTCCGTTGGACAAAAGGTGCTGTTGAAACGGCGAAGAAATTATTGCCACTCGTATGGAAATCCAATCTTCCAATGAAGATCAAATTGGAGTGCACTGTACATTTAACAAGTAATATCGTATTCCCATTTATTCTTCTCACAGCATTTCTGAATGTGCCTTTGGTTGTCATCAAGAATACGGTTGAAGGTTATGATTCAATATTCACGATGATGGGGATTTTTGTGCTTGCTTCAATAAGCACATTTATGTTTTACATGTATGCACAAAGAGCGATTCATCTTGACTGGCGCCGTAGATTGATGCTATTTCCCGTCTTTATGGCAGGTAGCATGGGCTTTGCAGTGAATAATACGAAAGCTGTGTTTGAAGCATTGACAGGCAAGAAATCAGCATTCCTTCGTACTCCGAAATATAAAATCGTTGGCGCTGATGGCGAGTGGAAAAAGAAGAAATATGTTCAGAAGAAAATTGGTGGTGCCGTTTTCATGGAATTGTTTTTCACATTATATTTCATTGTGGGTATTTCCATCTCCGTGTTCTATCTTGAAATTGCTGCAATTCCATTTCAGTTGCTCTTTTTGGCCGGTTTTGGTACTGTCGGCGCATTGTCACTCAGACATGCCCTTGAGAGTTAAGATTCCACTCATTCAAGACTCTGAAATTCTGTAATTTTGAAGGTGTTCGATTGAAACGGACACCTTTTTTATTGAGGATATATCATGAAACTCATTACTTTTCAGCCGGCTCCAAGTGTGGAGCGTTTGGGATTTCTTTTGAATGATCGTGTATTTGACATTGCTTCAATGCGCGATGCAGTTCAATC
>JBEEPK010000031.1:0-19677 GCA_041191145.1 Bacteroidota bacterium | reverse complement strand
GGATCTGTGGTTTGCTCACCAAACTCCATATTCCATTTCGGACTTCCAATCGCACTGTCTCTGATTGTTTTATCATCGATATCAGTGATATTCATCACCCATTTCACTCGATATCCACAGATGATGCGAAGAGATCTTTGTAGTATGTCTGGGAATAAGAATGAACGCAAATTGCCGATATGAGCATGATCATAGACAGTCGGACCGCAAGAATACATATGCACTTCACGATCATGAAGTGGTGTGAATTCCTGTACGGATTTAGTGAGCGTATTATAGAGGGAAAGTTTCATGGCGACAAAAAAGGCCGGATGAACCGGCCTGTAAAAAATCAGGGGACAATTCTGTAAATCATTCTTGGGAATGGAATCACTTCGCGAATATGCTCCGCACCGGAAATCCATTTGACTGTTCTTTCAACTCCGAGTCCAAAACCTGCATGTGGGACTGAACCATATTTTCTTAAATCAAGGAACCATTCGAATTCTTCTCTTGGCAATTGCTCATGTTCAATGCGAGAAAGCAAAGCATCGAAATCATCTTCGCGCTGACTTCCACCTATGATTTCACCAGCACCTTCAGGAGCCAGCATGTCCATCGCCAAAGCAACAGTCGGCTGATTCGGATCGCGCTTCATGTAAAATGCCTTCACTTCTGCAGGATATCTATGTATGATGCATGGTTTGTCAAATTGCTGCATGATTGCTTCTTCCTGAGGAGCACCAAAATCTTCACCCCAGGGGAAATCAATTTGAATTTCAGATCCATCTGCCTGCTTTTTGTTCAATTTCACATCGTTTTTATTCAGCCATTCTACCGCTTCTGAATAGCTCATACGATAAAAAGGTCTGCGAATGGCTTCGAGCTTCGATACATCACGACCCATCACGGCCAATTCTTTTTGACATGTTTTGAGTACATATTGAACGATATATTCAACCAAATCCTCAGCTAAATCCATATCGTCATTGAGATCAAAAAAGGCCATTTCTGGTTCAACCATCCAAAACTCAGTCAAATGACGTCTTGTTTTTGATTTTTCAGCACGGAAGGTTGGTCCAAATGTATATACTCTTCCAAGCGCCATCGCACTTGCTTCTGCATATAATTGACCTGACTGAGACAAATATGCTTTTCCCAAATCGAAGTATTTGGTTTCAAACAAAGTGGATGTTCCCTCGCATGCATTTGGGGTCAAGATTGGCGAATCCATGAGTTTAAAGCCATTTCCATCAAAGAAATCTCTGATTGACTTTATCACTGCCGCACGAATGCGCATGATGGCATGTTGCCTATTGCTTCTCAACCATAAATGTCGATGTTGCATGAGGAATTCTGTCCCATGCTCTTTAGGAGTGATGGGATATTCCTTCGCTATTTGCCATATTTTCAGACCGACAACATCAACTTCCACTCCACCTGGTGCTCTGGATTCAGCTCTTACAGTGCCTGTGATGGAAACAGAGCTTTCTTGTGTAAGTGATTTTGCTTGTTCAAACAATTCATCGCCGATTGATGGTCTGAATGCCACACATTGAACGATGCCTGAACCATCACGCAATTTCACAAAACATAATTTTCCTTTGTCTGTTCTATCGGATACCCAGCCATTGAGAGTGACTTCTTTTCCGATATGATCTCCAAGATTCTCGATTGTGATATAGGAATGATAAAGCGACATGATGCTTCCGGATACGATCTAATTGAAACAAGTATTTGATTTTTTATCATGCAAAAAAACAAAAAAAACGCGAGAAATCCGCATCAGGAGTCATTTTTCGCCATGTATTCATGTAACCACATTTTTTGATATTCACCATTGGGATCATACATATCAGCCTGTCTTTTTGTATTGAACACCCTGTCTTGTCTTGGATCATTCCCAACACCTGCGATATACATCCAATTGCCCCAGTTACTGGCCACATCATAATCTATAAGTCTGGATTCAAACCATGCTGCTCCTACTCTCCAATCTTGGTTCAAATCATGGACAAAATAACTTGCAACATTTTGTCTTCCGCGATTGGACATGAAGCCCGTTAGATACAATTCTTTCATGTTTGCATTCACGAATGCGTCTTCCGTCTCACCAAATCTCCATGCATCAAAAGTATCAGGATCATATGTCTTTTTTTTGTCAATACCTCTGATTCCACCAGCCTGAAAACATACAATCCCATGTTTTTTCACTGTCCATTGAAAGAAATCTCTCCACAATAGTTCAAATTTCATCCAATAAGTGGAATCATTCGCTCCGAATTCCTGCTCATAATCATTCACAGTCTTTAGAATATTCTTTGCAGATAAACTGCCCAATGCAAGCCATGGTGAAAATTTCGAAGAATAGGCATCACCGATTAATCCATTTCTAGTTTCTTTATATGTGGCTATACC
The DNA here is from genome assembly GCA_041191145.1 of Bacteroidota bacterium. Classification (GTDB taxonomy): domain Bacteria; phylum Bacteroidota; class Ignavibacteria; order Kapaibacteriales; family UBA961; genus UBA961. Next base: position 17,280 of record JBEEPK010000031.1, on the reverse strand, counting down.
ATGCATACCATATGTATATTCATGGAGCCGTTTCAAACCCTCATCTTCCCCACCAATGGCTCTAATGGCTGATTTTGGGTGAATGGGCATATGTGTTAAACATGGACCATTCCATAAGTATTTTACATCAATACTATCAAATGACTTTGGCATTTCGGGCAATGAATGTTCTGCCAAGACAGAATGATTCAATCCAATGTGTTTTTCAATTCCTTTTCTGAATTCCGTGAATACAGATGGCAATTGTTCCAAATTCCAAGGCAATTCAGACTCTGTGAACATTGTTCTACTTTCAAATTCTATGACGGGGATGGAAATCCTCTTCATCACATTGTGTAGTATCTGTATTTCCTCATGCGCAATTTCTTTTTCAGTATGAATCGCATCAATATTGAATTGTTTGACCAATATTGGTAGGAGTTCTTCAGGCTTACCTTCAAGTATCAATAGATCACTATTCAGCGATTGGAGTTTTTTCTTGAGTGCCAGTACACTCTGCTCTAAAAATGCCAATCGTAGATCGCTCATTTTTGGGAAACCATATTGAAGCTTCACTCTGTGCCTTGGGTCAAAAATATAGACCGGTAACAGGCAATCTTGAGGATTAATGCATGCAAATCCGGGCATATCATGGATGCGCAGATCATATTTGAACCAGTGGAGTATTGTTTTCATGAAACCCCAGAACAATAACCATGAACAATTCGTGCCTTTACTAATTATTATCTCATGCATAAATGTGGAAGATTTCATGTTTATTGCTTGGCTAAAAAATTGTAATTTGACCTCGATTATAGCCAAAACACGAAATTCACGCCTTAATAATTTTCTTGTTTTGTGCATATCTCCTTGGAGATCAACCTTTTATCAGTATTGAATAAACTGAGACCCGTACTTGGAGCATGAGATTATGCCTCAGATCATCATTGATGGACAGAGAATAGAAGCGGCCGCAGGCGCCACAATTATAGAGGCTGCATTGCTTGCCGAGAAGACCATACCTCATTTTTGTTGGCATCCGGGCTTAAGTGTTGCCGGTAACTGCAGAATGTGCTTGGTCAATGTCGGATTTCCCAAAAAGAGTCCCGATGGCCAACCCGAGATAGATTCGGATGGTAATATTGCCATTCAATGGGGTCCAAAACTCAGTATTGCATGCGCAACTCCTGTTGCTGATGGCATGGTGATTGACACTCAAGGACAAAGAACTGAACATGCCCAGCATGCAATCATGGAATTCTTGCTCATCAATCATCCCTTGGATTGCCCCATTTGCGATGAAGCAGGTCAATGCAAATTGCAGGAATATGCTTTCATGCACTCGAATGGAAAGTCCAGATTCATTGAGCAGAAGAACCATAAAGATAAACGCGTTCCTTTGGGACCGAATGTATTGTTTGATGGTGAGCGTTGCATTTCATGTTCTCGTTGCATTCGGTTTGCCGATGAAATCGCCAAGCAACCTGCTCTTACTTTTGTACAACGCGGTGATCATGTTACAATTCAGACATTCCCCGGAATGGAATTCGATAGTCCATATTCCATGAATGTGATTGACATTTGCCCGGTAGGAGCCTTGACCAGCATTGACTTCCGCTTCCATTCACGGGTATGGGAAATGAGTTTCACGAATTCAGTCTGTCCCGGTTGCGCGAGAGGGTGCAATGTAAAATTGGGTATTCGTGATAATGAGCTTCAGCGCATAGAGCCAAGAACTAATATGCATGTCAATGAATATTGGATGTGTGATGCCGGAAGACTTGAACAATATCCTTATGTAAATGACAATCGTGTTATTGAGCCCGCAATAAAAGGCAATACAAGTGATTGGAAATCTGCCCTGGAATCTTGTGCCGATATCTTGAAAGCATATAAGCCATCAGAAGTTATGATTATTGGCTCTGCACGCGGAACCAATGAAGATATTCACGCCACCGTGAAGTTCGCCCGTGAGACTGTTAAAACTCACAATATCGATTTCCTTGAACATCGTGACCCAATATTTGCCGATGAATTCTTGCGTCTTGCAGATCGCACTCCGAATCATGCAGGTGCTATTGCATTGGGCTTGAGACCACAAGATCACGGTGTGAATACAGATAATCTTGCCCAGCGTATTGCAAAACATCAAGTGAAAGTGGTTATTGCAGTCCAGGAAGACATTGTAGGGCATCCTGAATTTGGAGCGAATGCCTCTTCAGTTGAGCATATCATTGCCATAGCGAGCAATCATAATGCAACCACACAGAATGCATCGATTGTTCTTCCCGCATCAACATATGCTGAAATGGAAGGAACATTCACAAATGTTGATCGCCGCGTTCAACTCATTGAGCCAGCAGTGACTACAAAAGAGAATGAGCGTCACATGGGAATGAAGATGAGTCGTTGGGACAAATTAGGTGCATTCAATGATCGTTGGACCCAAGGCGAAAGACGCAATTCCCGTCCGACATGGAAGATTTTGACAGGAATTTCAGACGCATGCGGAAATGCAATGAAATTCACATCTGCAGAAGATGTTTTCAATGACATAGCATTGCATAATCAGCATTTCAAAGGCATGAATTATGCATCATTGGAAGAGAATCAAGGTTTGAGATTGGATAAAGCTTCTGAACCGGAAGCCAAAGCTGTGGTCTATGTATCGCATGTTTTGAAACCCCAAGTGTAATGTTGCACTCATTTACTTACAGGTAATAGATGGATGCCATCCCTGTCGGCGCATTAATAATTGGCGCCAAGCTTTTCATCATAGTCAATGGACTGCTTGTCATAGCAGCATATCTTGTGTATTTCGAACGCAAGATTTCCGCTTGGATGCAAAATCGTATTGGTCCCAATCGTGTGGGCCCTCTCGGTTTATTTCAATCATTTGCCGATGTGTTCAAGCTTTGGACAAAAGAAGACATTGTTCCCGCAATGGTTGACAAACGATATCATCTCATTGCACCACTTATTTCCATGACTGTTGCAATGGCAGCTTATGCTGTGATTCCTTTTGGTGAATATTATGTGAATGGCGCAAATATCATGGCCGTTGCACCGGGCATTGATATCGGCATTTTATATATTCTCGCGATGTCATCAATTGGTGTTTATGGCATCACCCTTGCAGGTTGGTCCTCCAATAATAAGTATTCTTTGCTTGGCGGACTTCGTTCAGCTGCTCAGATGATTTCTTATGAATTATCAATGGGGCTTGCACTAATCGGTGCCTTGATGATTTCCGGTTCACTTGACTTAGTTGAAATCGTAAAGGCGCAATCAGGTGGAAAATGGAATGTGATTTTTCAACCACTTGGCTTTTTGATTTTCTTGGTTGCGGCATTTGCAGAAACCAACCGTGCACCTTTCGATTTGCCTGAAGCAGAACCTGAACTTGTTGGTGGTTATCATACAGAATATAGCGGGATGAAATTCGGTCTTTTCTATCTTGCTGAATATGTGAACATGTTTACAGCTTCCTGCTTGATGGCACTGATTTATTTGGGTGGATGGGATGTCCCATTCTTATATGAACAATTGGCTGGCATTGGAATAGCACAAGGAAATCCACTATTGGGATTCATTCAATTTGGCGTCTTCTTTGCAAAAGTTGTCCCGATGCTCTTCTTGTTCTATTGGGTTCGCTGGTCACTTCCCCGTTTCAGATATGATCAATTGATGAATCTCGGATGGAAAATCATGTTGCCTTTAGCTTTGGCAAATATTTTGTTGACTGGTACAGGCATCATGCTTCTCAAGCATTTTGGAATCATGTAATCACAATGTCAAATCGGAAAAAACCATGAACATACAACATAATATAGAATCGGAAAGAATGACATTTTGGGAGAGAATCTATCTTCCTGAAATCGGCAGAGGTTTGGCATTGACTTTCAAGCAAATGTTCCAACCCACATTCACAAGACAGTATCCTGAAGAGAAATGGATTCCTACAGGTTCATATCGTGGCCGTCCGGTACTTGTATTGGAAGAAGAAGGTGAACGCTGCGTAGCTTGCGGACTTTGCTCACGAGTTTGTCCAGCACTTGCAATTGAGGTAAGAGCTGCTGAAACTGACAAAGTGAAAGAGCGTTATCCTGAAAAATTTGAGATCAATATGCTCAGATGTATTTATTGCGGATTCTGCGAAGAAGTATGTCCTGAAGAAGCAATCATCATGAGCAAAGATTATGAATTGGTGTTTACTAATCCTCAGGATGCAATCCTTGGGAAAGACAAGTTGCTCATTCCGATAGCTCAATTGCAAGATCGCTTGGAGTTCTTGCGCCAATACAGATAATCATATAAGAATTTGTCTAGAGCAAGCCCCATATAAATTGGCTTGCTCTTTTCATTTATATCGAAACTTTCTACAGTCATATAGCGTAATAGCACCATTCACAATTTCAGTTAGTGATTTCCATCATGGATAATGACTTAATGATTTTCTCTCATGAGAATCTTCTTCATCAAGCGCAAGAATCTGAATTGCAGCTGGGATATCATATTCTCAGATTTTATGTAGATGCTCCGGGTGTTCCTTCGAAGCGCATCACAGACTCAATGGAATCTTTTTATCTCTCCCCTTCCGGCGGAACATTGCGTGATAGCTCAATGAATATCGTGATGTATAGCGCCAAGTATGACAAATACAAAGGGTATGGAAAAGCATAATCGACTATTTATTCATGTTTCATTATACAATGAGTTCTATGAAAAACTCTAAGCATATCATGTGGGCTTTGCCGATCATGTTTGCCATCAGCATCATGAATGCAATGCAAGCACATGCACAAATCAACCCCATCACATTCGAAGAATACACATTACCAAATGGTTTGCATGTGATACTTCACAAAGACATTTCAGCACCAAATGTGGCCGTATTGGTACATTATCGAGTTGGCGCAAGAGATGAGGATCCACAAAGAACCGGATTTGCACACTTTTTCGAACATCTCATGTTCGAAGCAACTGATCATTATAAGCGCGCTTCATTGGATAAATTTATTCAAGGTGCCGGTGGTGAATTAAATGCATATACATCATTCGATGAAACAGTGTATCACTTTGAAGTTCCAAGCAATGAGATTCGCCTTCCTCTTTGGATCGAAGCATCTCGCATGCGTACACTCCATGTGGATTCCATCGGCGTTGAGACACAAAGAGGTGTCGTAAAAGAAGAACGTAAGAATCGCTATGACAATTCACCTTATGGCGATTGGTTTGAGCGTACTGCCGGCAAATTATTCAATGGCGGATTATATAGCTGGACTCCGATCGGTACCGCACAGCATATAGACAATGCCAGCATTGATGAATTCAAGCAATTCTATAATAATTTCTATCAGCCGAATAATGCAACATTGGTTATTTCCGGCGATATAGACTTGAAACAAGTAAAGGGATTTGTGAAAGAATATTTCGCAATCATTCCCAAAGGAAATGCTCCGAAAAGATCAAATGTCGTCATGAAAGATATGAACCCAGGAATAGTTCGTGAGACAATTGAAGATCCAAAAGCACAGTTACCTGCTGTATTTATGGGATATCGTGGACCCAAAATCGGTGAAAAAGATGCCTATGCGATGTCAATGCTCATGGATATTGTTCGTTCCGGAGAAAGTTCACGCTTATATCAACGCTTGATTGACAAAGATCAAATTGCAGTTCAAGCAAGTGGTGGAGCACAGAATTTGCAACATTCCGGCATGATGTTCATGCTTGGTGTTGTTTCACCGGGAAAAACTGTCGATGAAGTCATCAAAGCAGTAGATGAAGAAATTGAGAAAGTAAAGAATGAAGGTGTGACCGAAGAAGAGTTTACCAAGGCGAAGAATATTGCCGAAGTACGATTCATTGAAGGTAAAAAGAATGTATTGGAAAAAGCTCGTTCACTTGCAAAATATCATACCTATTTCGGTAAAGCATCCATGATCAACACCGAGATCAAAGATTTCATGTCGATCAAGAAAGAAGATCTTCAGCGTGTTGCCAAGAAATATTTCACGCAAGATTCAAGAACTATTCTTCAATATATGCCGAAGCAGAAATAATCATCTTCATTTTGATCACTCATATTTGAAATATCATGAAACAGTATATCATTCTTTTCTCAATGTTTTTGACTTTGCATTCTGCATTTGGTCAAGGACTAAAATTAGGCGATAAACCCGGACCACTTCCCGCTAAGGAATTCGCCTTTCCAAAATACACTGAATTATTCCTATCAAATGGACTAAAAGTCTTTGTCATTGAGGATCATGAACAACCCACAGTGGCTTTGCGACTCCAAATTCGCGGTGGCGAAGTTTCAGAATCTATTCCCGGCACCGCAGCAATGGTGGCAGAGATGCTCACCAAAGGTGCAGGCAAAAGAGATGCTTTGACAATTGCAAAAGAATTGGACGGTGTTGGTGCGGGTGTCAGCGCATCATCTTCGGGCGACATTACTAATGTCACAGGCGAAAGCATACTAAAGCATATGCCAATCATGCTTGAGATTTTCTCGGATGTATTGCGTTCAGCAACTTTCCCTGAAGATGAACTTGCAAAACTCAAAAAACAAAAGATTTCTGAAGTGAAGCTTGAAAAAGCAAATGGTAATGCCATGCTTCAAGTAATGTCCAGAAAGATTGCTTATGGCGCAAATCATCCTTCTGCCAGACATAAATCTGAAGCCTCATACAATGCAATCACTATTGATGAAATCAAGAAGTTCTACTCTTCATATTATCGTCCGAATAATGCAACTCTTGCAGTTGTTGGTGATGTAAAACCTGAAGAAATTAAGCCGATTCTAGAGAAGGCACTTGGCGCTTGGACTCCCGGCGATGTGAATGAATTCCGCACACCAAAAGCCGATCCAATGCCACAAGGTGTATATTTCATAGCTCGTCCTAGTTCTGTGCAATCTGCGACAGCATTGACAGGAACTTCAGTTCCAAACAATCATCCTGATTTCGAATCATTACGCTTGGGTGCTAATCTCATGGGTGCAGGATTTTCCGGCAGATTATTCCGCACTTTAAGAGAAACCTATTCATATACTTATACACCATATGCTTCTCAAACCAGTGGAAGAGATGTGAATCGTTATATCTGCGGAGCTGATGTACGTAACTCTGTTACTGATTCGGCCATCAAAGTGATGCAATCTGAAATGACAAAGATCACGACTGAACTAGCACCAAGTGATGAATTGGATTTGATCAAGCGTTTTGTCGTTGGACAATTCAAAATGAACTTTGAAAATTCTGATTTTGTGGCAGGATTGCTACTGAATGCCGATTATAATAATCAGCCGATATCTTATGTAAAAGAATTTCCAAATCGATTTACAGCCATCACATCTGAGCAAATGAAAAGTGCGATGAGCAAACATTTGTCGAAATTATCCATCGTGGTTGTTGGTAGTCCTGATGTATTAGAAACTTTGAAGCAATTTGGCCCTGTTTATGAATACACAACTGATTTTGAAGTCAAGAAAGCCGAATTCAAAAAAGTTGACATGACTCCGCAAGAACTCATGGAAAAGCATAAAGTGGCTATGGGTGGCATGGAGAACATTTCTAAAATCAATACACTCATAACAATTGGGCATGCTTCATTTGACATGAATGGCCAACAAATGGAAGGCACGATTACTCGTAAACAAAAAGCCCCCGGAAAAGTAGTTGAAGTTGTTGATTTGAAAATGTTCAAACAAACTCGGATGACAGATGGTAATCAAGCATGGAGGATGATGGGACCTCAGGTACAAGAAGTCAGCGATCCTGAGCAGGTAAAAGAAATGATTGACAATGCACATATTGTTGAATCTGTCCGCATGATAGAATTGGGTAAAACATTGACTATCAAAGGAAAAGAAGGCAATTTTATAGTTGTGGAGTCTAAATTACCATCTGGTAAAATAGAAACTTTGTATTTCGAAGCAGAATCCATGCTCATTCATTCTATAAAGTCAACGGCCAAAAGCCCACAGGGTGAAGTTGAAGTTACCCAATTGTTTGATGGGTATATCGATATTGCAGGTGTTAAATTCCCTAGGAGAATGGTTATCGAGCAGGGCCCTGTAGTTATCACAATGGATAAACTTGAATATAAAGTCAATCAAGAAATCAACGACTCAGAATTCAAACCTGAATAAATATAAAAAATCCCCGCCGATACGTTTTTGGCGGGGATTTTTTATTACAATATGCCTTTCAATTTTTCTACTATTTTTCTGTGGGTGAGGTCATAATGTACCGGAGTGAGTGAGACCCAACCATTTCTAACGGCTCCATCATCGGTTTCAATATCTGATTCTTCAGGAACGCGATATGTTCCAACTATCCAATGATATTCCCTACCCATTGGATCCTTCCTTGAATCATAGCTATCATCCCAATATGAATTACTTAATCTCGTGATTCTCATTCCCTTAATGTCATTTTTGGGTATGGCAGGAACATTCATATTGAGAATTGTATCTATCGGAAGATCCCAATTCAACATATTTCCTGCGACTTTTGCAGCATAATCAGCGGCACTCGACATGTCTGCTTCTAGAGAGAACGATGTTAGTGATACAGCCAAAGCCGGAATTCCAATCATCATGGCTTCTGTAGCGGCGGACACTGTTCCTGAGTACATTACATTCACGGCCGTATTCGCACCATGATTGATTCCAGAAACAACCAAATCTGGCTTTATTGAAAGCAATGTTGAAACACCAAGTTTCACGCAGTCGGCTGGTGTGCCATTAATAGCAAATCCAAACAGATCACCATCTCTCTGAAATGGCACGGCACGCAGAGGAGCGCTTACAGTAAGAGCGTGACCTACAGCACTTTGCTGACGATCAGGTGCAATAACCGTTACATTGCCAATATTCTTCAATGCTTGAACAAGGGCTAGAATACCGGGTGAGTCTATTCCATCATCATTCGTAACTAAAATATTCATCTTATGATCTCAAAGCTGCAAGTGAGGAAATGAGTGTTTTCTCTTCTTCCGATAATTTCTCAGGAAAATCTATGTCAACCAATAAAAAGAGATCCCCAAATTCTTGATCCTTGCCATGAATTGGCATTCCGAATCCTTTCAATCTCAATTTTGTACCCGGTTTTGTTTCAGGTGCAATTTTCACGGCAACTGTACCTTTTAAGGTCTTGAAATTTACTTGTCCTCCCAATAGAGCGGTATAAAGCTGTACAGACAAATCAGCTTCCAAATCAGAACCATGCATTGTGAATACATCATCAGGCTTGACTTGGACTTTTACAAGTATATCATGACCTTGTCCTGAGGGAATATTTATGGTCTGACCATCTTTGATACCAGGTTTAAGTCGAATTTCTCTTTGCTTACCGCCTGTTGTGAGCTTTAGCGTACAGCCACTATAGGCTTGTTGAAAAGATATGGTGGCTTGTAATTCAGATGTTGTTCTTTGTTGCCGAGTCGTTCTCTGTCCTGCACCATTTCCATTGAAAATGGTCTCAAAGAAATCAGAAAAACCTGAACCTCCTGAGAATTGAGAGAAATCATTTCTTGAAGAACCTCGATTCTGCCAAGCTTGCCAATCAAATGGACTTTCCGCACTGCCTTGATGTGAATGCGTATTCCAGCTGGAACCGAGTCGATCATACTTCTCTTTATTCTGCGGATCACTCAGAACTTGATTTGCTTCATTGATTTCCTTGAATTTTTCTTCGGCCTTTGCATCTCCAGGATTTTTGTCCGGATGATATTGTTGGGCCAAAGTGCGATAGGCTTTTTTTATCTCTTCAGGTTTGGCGGATTTGGTAAGACCAAGGACGGAATAATAATCTTTAAAATCCATGATTTAGGTACACTGCATGAAAATAGAGGGAGCTTCAAGAAAAAGTTCGGGCATATCAACGACTCCCGACATTTTTTGTTGTAATCAATTCAACAATATCTGATTATTTTCCATTGGTCAACTCAAGTTTTTTTCATTATTTGGGGTGGGGTTAACAAATGTATCCAAAAGCCAATGAAAAAATCTACACTCTTTCTTTTCCTTCAATACATGGCAATCACACTTTTGCTCATGTTTTTTTATGGAGTAATGAGCATTCACGCTCAGAACGGAAAATTACAAGCTAATGGCATTTCCAGTTATGCAGGGCGTTACTTTCTGATTGGGTTCATGCAGAATGAATTAATTGTATTGCCTGGCGGTATTCGATTAACAGTGCATATTTCAACAATCAGGCCGACCACTGTTCGTATTGCCGGTCCAATTACAGGACCATCTCAATATTTACAATTGGCTGGTGATACCGTAGTAGAGCTTAGATTCCCTGCAGATAAATTGGAAATGTTTGAGTCTGAAAAGATACAATCCAGATCCATTGAAATTGAATCTGATCAGCCTATCTCCGTAAGTGGCATTAGTAGTCAATCATTATCCACCGATGGATATTCTGCTATACCCGTTTCAAAGTGGGGTCGAGAATATGTGATTCATTCATGGCCCAATGACATTTACATGCACGATGATGAACCACAAGGGAAAATTCCAAGATCAAGTGAATTCATGATCATAGCATCTGAGGATAATACAGTCATAGAATTTGCGCCAAGAAGCAGGACATCCGGACAAATTCAGCCCGGAGAATCCACTATCATAACATTGAACAAAGGTCAATGTTATTTGGTGAAGTCTGATACATTGCCATCCGGTGAGGGCGATCTTTCAGGAACAATCGTTCGTGGAGACAAACCAATCGGTGTATTCAGCGGACATCTCAGATCAGCAATTCCACTTGGTCTTACAGAATTCGACAGCAAGAATCATCTCATAGAAATGCTGTATCCAACAGAGCAATGGGGTTCTTCATTCATTACTGTTCCATTTACGAATGATGGCACAGGCGATTTTTTTAGGATTCATTGCATTGCACCAAATACCAAAGTGACTGTCAAAGGATGGAATATCAACCAAACATTCACTTTGTCCAATCCCGGAGATTTTAGAACTCTAAGCTTCATTCGAGATCCACTCCAAATTGAATCAGACAAACCAATCAGCATTGCTCAGTACATGACAAGCAGTTTTTCTTCGAATGAAAGATTGCAAAACTTTGATCCCTGCATGATGCTTATTCCTTCAACTGAAAAGTCAATCAAAAGCGCAAATTTCCATGTAATTGCGAATCCTACGACAAATCCAAAACAATTTGCACAACATTTCATTTCACTTGTTTGTACTGAAGATGCAGTTGATCATGTGATGCTTGACAATCGCCTCATCAGAAATGCGATTTCCAATTTCCCGAATCAAAGAGTCAATGGTACACAGATGTTCTATGTCACTGTTCCTGTGACACCAGGTTTTCATCGTTTAACTACGATGGAAGGTGCATTCATTGCAGGACTGTATGGCATAGGTTCTGATGATGCGTATGCATATCCACTGGCTTTTGGAATGGTACAGGGAGTTGATACAACTGCCCCCAAAATCAGTCTCAAAGATTCCTGCGGTATCATCAAAGGTAAGATCACTGAAGTAATAATAGATGATTTTAGCGGATTATATGATGTGAATGTCATCAGAGATTCCACGCAAAACTTGAATTGGTCATTGGCAGGATTCAAAGAGGGTGATACGACCACTACTTTCTCCGGTAATGTCATCAATAAACTGAAAGATGCCTTCATGGTCATTGAAGTGATGGACAATGCCGGTAATTCATCACGCTTACGTTATGTATATTCTGCACCAAAGATTACCATACCTGATTCACTTTCATTTGACAAAATGATCATGGGTGATACTCAATGCAGAAAAATAGTATTACATAATACAGGCAAAGAGAGCATTCTCATACAGTTTGCAAAATTGATTGGTGATGCCAGAATGATTGGATCGAATCTATCAGCACTCACAAATGCAATGATTCCTCCGAATGATTCCATTCAGATTGAGATTTGTTTTAGAGCAATTGCAGGCACCGATTCTGCGAATGCAACTTTGCAGATACTGTTTGATTGTGGCATATATAAACCAATAAAGATTAGCGGAGTGATGGAGAATCCTGCCATACAAGTCATTGGTCATGATTTTGGCACTGTGGCAGTTGGTGATACAAAACCCGGAGTCATTAGAATCATAAATGCTGGTGGTACGGATTTCACCGCGACCGCATTACAAGTTCCCATAAGTTCCGGTGCATTCAATTTCGATACAGCGGGAGTTTTTCCCAGAATTTTCAAACCAAGAGACACTGCCACAATCAAATGTACTTTTTCTCCACTCGAAAGAAAGGCATATTCAGAGTTTTTTACCATCTTGAATGACAGATCACTTACTAATCAAGCTGAAGTCAAAGGTAATGGCGCATCACCCGGATTGAGTGAATTCATCATTGATTGGAAAGAAAGGCGTTTGGGTGCTCGATATGATACTGTGGCCAGTATCACAAATACCGGAAATGACCTTGCAACAATCAGTCTTGATAATGTGTTTCCTCTTGATTCAGTTTTTCGCATTTCATTCCCGAATCAAAAGAAGGATACAGTATTGCAATCCAATCAAACAATTGCATTACTAGCTTCTTTCATCCCTAAGGATAGCATTAGTTATCTTTATCAAGGAACAATTACATACACAAATGGTTTCAGCTATGATAGCTCATCCTATACACTTATTGGTAATGGAATAATTCCGGGCATAACGCAAAGAGACATATATGTTGGTCGTATAAAAGAGAATTCAATCAAAGATACAAGTGGCATCTTATTGACAGCGAATGGAAATGCACCATTGACAATAAATGGATTCTCTATTATCTCCGGAGACATATCTTCATTTACTTTGGACACCATTGGTTTCATCAATAAAGCATTCAACTCCGGGGCATCTTATATTCTCCCAATTAGATTCAAGCCACAAAGAGCCGGAAGACATCAGATCATAGTGGAAACTCAATCTGATGCCGGATTGATTGGTCAAACCAACAGTACTCGCTCTATCATTTGGGGAGATGCAGATGCAACAGACACAATAGATGTCCGAATGAGCATTCAACCCATAGATACTTTATATGCATGCGAAGAACGCTTGATTACAGCACGAATTATTAATGATGGCAATATCGATATCACTATAGATTCAATTTTAGCAAGACTAAATCAATCTTTACAAGGTGCTTCAATTTCCATCAATGCTGTTTCCGATTCAATCATCAAAAAGCGGGGCGGTTTCATTACAATCTCTCTATTGTTAGATTCTAAATCTTCAGGTAATGATGAAATTCTCTTGACGGTATATGTTGCTGACACAATTGAATTGAAACAAATAATTCCATTCACGGTTAAAACCAATCACATTTCCATAGACTCCTCCATCACATCAACAATTACCTATTTACCGGGTGATTCATTTGAATTGCTCATCAATGGAGATTTTGCGGTTGCATCAAAAACAGATATCGGATTCGAGCCGATTATTGAAGTAGTGTATAATCCACAGAGCATAGACTGTAAAACAACACAAACACTGTTTGATTTGAGCACCAATACTGGTGACATTCGACTTCCAATGCAAGTTATCAATGGGTTAGGAAGAGCAATGATGAATGCCCAAACGCAAACCTTTTTGAAAGGGCAAGGTACTTGGAGAACAAAACTTACATTTGACACATATTTGACCGATAGACCTGATTCAATCCGCATTATTCTAAAAAACAGGCTATCTGACTGCATCATTGGTGATACGGCAATCATTCCATTGGAATTGTCAGAATTTTGTGGAAAACATATTCGGGTAGTTTCAAATGATCTCAAAGGACAAGGATTATTCGGAATCTATCCTCATCCAATACCTGAATCGGGATACATCGCATTACTAAGTAAACAAGATGCATGGTACTCTTATGAAGTGAAAAATCTCTTTGGAGAAACAGTTTTACAGAAAAATGGGAATGTTATTGCTGGATTCAATAAAATAGCACTTGATGCCTCGATATTGAACGGTGGTAGCTATATCCTTATTTTTCAGACAGTTAACCATCAATGGACTGAGCAAATCATAATCTCAAAATGATTAATCCTTCAGAGGTTTTCCACATAGTGCACGAAACAGGGAAAAACCTATATTTTTTCTTGTCTAATGCCAAGTTTTCTATTAAATTTGATTCGTTGTTGTGTTTGTTCTTTTCTGATATAGATCTAAGCCCACAAGGTGTCATCCAATATCTAACCTGATTATTGTATGGCATTGTATATCAGATAGCACTTCCCCAACACATCCCTAAGAATGTAAATAACAAGATACTTTTACTGGCGAAAAGGTGAAACTCATGCGTCTTATGCGACTGTTCATTGCCCTTGCGGCTCTCACTTTTTTCTTTACTTCCGATGCTTTTTCACAAGCGGCTGACCCTCGTAAACCGCAAGCGAAAAAGTCTCCGATTTTGGTTGGTCCCGTTGCCGGCTATAATAAATCCATGCATTCTGGTGGATTTTCATCAATAGCTGCTGATGCGAACTGTCCAACATTTGAGACCGGAACTGAGAACGGATATTATTTTGGTTTTTCACTTGAGTACCTACTCGGTGATCCAAAAAATGCCAATTCATCAATTATTGCCAGAGCGGTATATGATTATCAGCCTGGTACATTCCAGTTAGATGGCGATAATTATCCTTCAAGACCAATTGGTGGCTCAAACAATATTGTGAACTCCCAAATTGTTCACACTTCAGTATTCAAGTATTCTTTGTTGAATTTTGAAGTCATGTATCGTTTCAATTTGCCTGGAACTATGCTTGGTCTGACAGCGGGCCCTCAGTTTGGTATTCCAATGGGTGGCACACAAGAACAAAGGTATGAATTGCAATTTGATGCAAATAATCCCGTTCAATTTGTGAAAGAAACAGAACCAGGTTCTTTGATACTGAAAAATGATCCGAATGATCCAGTGGTTGGTTTGAATGGTTATCAACCACAATATGTTGATGATACAAGAACCTCAATCAGATTATATGAGGGTGATATCATCGATCCTTCATCATTCAGATTTGCTCTGAAATTTGGTCTTCAATATGAAATTCTCGCAGGTAATCTTCTTTTGGTTCCTGCCGTGTATTACAATCTTGGTTTGACAAAAATCAGTGCATCCAATAACTCAAGCGTAAGCGCGATTCAGATTGGTGCTGATTTACGATTTACTTTGTGATCTATTAAAAAGTTTATTGAAAGCCTATCCATTGGATAGGCTTTTTTTTTAGGGCATATACACAAAAAAAAATCCCATCCAAAACATGGATGGGATCTATATTGCAAGTATGAGACAGAGTTTATGCTTTCCAATTCTTTACTAAATCCACAAGCATTCTAACTCCGATACCAGTTCCGCCTTTTGGCCAATAGTCTCTCTCTGAGGGAGCCATGCCGGTTCCTGCTATATCCATGTGAGCCCATGGATAGTCACCAATGAAATGCTTGAGGAAAAGTCCCGCAGTGATTGCGCCTGCCCATCTACCACCTGAATTCTTCACATCAGCAAAATCGCTCTTGATCAAATCTTCATATTCTTCATAGAGTGGCAATTCGCAGACATATTCATTTGTACGAGTTGATGCCTTTTTGATTTGATCTAAAAGATGAGAATCGGTACCCATGAGTCCGCTAGTTACAGTACCTAAAGCCACGACACAAGCACCGGTTAATGTTGCAAAATCGATTACAGCCTTGGGCTTGTATTTTGAAGCATAAGTCAAAGCATCAGCAAGAACCAATCTACCTTCAGCATCTGTATTATCAATCTCAGCTGTTTTCCCGTTCATGAATGTTACAATATCTCCCGGAACGAGTGCTGTTCCACTTGGCATATTCTCCGTAGAGGGCACAAGTGCTACAACATTCACGGGGAGCTTTGCTTTTGCAATTGCTATGATGCCACCGATAACCGTTGCCGCTCCATGCATATCACCTTTCATGTCGGACATGCCTGCAGCAGGTTTAATGCTGATTCCACCTGTATCAAAGGTGATACCTTTACCTACGAATACAAAAGGTTTATCAGTTGCCTTTCCTCCTTTATATTCCATGACGATAAATACAGGTGGTCTAACACTGCCCTGATTAACGGCAAGCAATCCACCCATTTTTAAAGCTTGGATTTTCTTTTTGTCCAAAATAGTGACTTTAACTCCCGTACCCTTTGCGGCAATTACAGCGGCTTTTGCAAGTGTTTCAGGATATATCTCATTATTTGGAGCTTGTGCGAGGTCACGAGCGAGAGTAACACCATCATAAATGGACTTCGCCATTCCTGAAACAGATTTACCTGCCGCAACAAGTTGTTTTGTATCCGAGAATAATGTGATGGAATTGATTTTCTTCTTTCCTTTTGCTGCGGTGATATACTTGTCAAACTTATAATTCGACAAAACTGCACCTTCCAATAATGAAAGACAGCTTTCTTCAGGGGTGAGTCCATTACCCAAAACTGCTTCAATTGCTATTGATTGAACACCATATGCAGCAGCTCTTTTTGCAGCGGCAGATGATGCACGACGCAAAGATTCAGCTGTGCAAGAATCCTTCTTGCCCAATCCTGCCACGATGATCTTGGACGCACCTTTTGCTCCGGTATATATTACCATCGTTGAGCGAAGAGCACCTTTGAAATCATCACTATTCACTACAGCAGATGCGGTAGGATACAATTCAACTAAGCGTTTTTTGGTAGCCTTGAGTAGAGAATCATCCTCAAAACTAAAAGTAATGACAATATCAGCTTTTTGATTGGTCAGAGCTGACTGAGAGATGGCGATATTCATGAATATCCAATCATAAAATGAAAAAAAGTGAAGTATTCTTATTCTGCATTATGCATGATCATTCCCGTAATAGTTACTCCCTTTACGGTAATTCTTACAGCATAAGCACCACTTGGATAACCTTGCAAATTGATTGGCATAGATTGAGCGTCAGTGGTGGAAATAGTTTCTTGAAACATGACTTGTCCGATACTTGAGACAATCTGCATAGTTCCTTCCAAATCTCTTGGCATGCCTAATAATTGCAAGTTCGCAATGCCTGAAAGAGTTGGATTTGGAGCAATATTCAATGTAGGTACTGAAACATCAGCAATTCCTTCATCAATGGAAACTGCAGGACGGACACCCGTGCGCAATTCAAAGAGACCACGCAATGTTGCGAGACGCTTTGGCATTGTTAGGAGCGCGTCGTGCGGGATGAATTTCTGGACCCTGCATTGGCTTCGGAACACGAGGTCTCTGATGAAGTCAGTTTGCGTCCGCGTGAACTAG
>JBEEPK010000030.1:0-21663 GCA_041191145.1 Bacteroidota bacterium | reverse complement strand
CTTCTTTGAGGATATCATCACAAAGAATTATAAAACAGTCGTGATCTCAACACATGCAAGTGTGATTCGAGCCATTCTGTCTTATGTGCTTGAGATTCCGTATCAAAGAACTTTCGACATGCATATTGCTTTTGGAAGTATCACAAAAATCAGCACGGATGGCGAATCTGTCACCGTGGAATATATCAATCGCGTTTAAGTGTAGAATCAAGCATGCAATCCATCTATGATGATTTCACCGAAGAATTTGTTGCTTCGGGCTCAAAGCAATCGAATGCAATGTTGGACTGGGTATTGATCCTAGTTACGACATTGCTTTTTGCAATGGGTTTGATTTCAATTTATAGTGCCACATATGATGCAGGCATGAGTGAGTATTTCACGAAGCAATTATTATTCGGGATTGTTGGGGGCGGTGTCATGATCGCAATCATGTTCATGCCTGAACGATGGCTCTTTGATTATGCCTATATTCTCTATGGCATTGCAATGCTCCTGCTGATTGCGGTTATCGTGATTGGAAAAACAGTCTATGGTTCGAAGAGTTGGTTAACAATCGGTCCTATCACATTTCAGCCATCTGAATTCGGAAAAATAGCCACGCTATTGGCTGTTGCCCGCTCCATTTCTTCTAGAGGAAGAGACCTTAGCAATTGGAGCGATCTGATCATGCCGATCATATTATTTGCGATTCCAATTGGACTCATCATGTTGGAGCCTGACTTTGGAAGTGCTTCCGTTTATGGTGTGATGCTCCTCGGCATGATGTTTTGGGGTGGCGCCAGTCTCAATCTCATCACATTTCTTGTGGGAGCTCCAATTTCGGTGATTATGGGTTTTATAGGAAGAGAATGGGTATTTGTATCATCCATCATCACTGCATCTGTACCCATGTTCTTGAAAAGGGATCTCATGAAAGCATTGGCAATGCTCCTCGTATTCATAGCGATTGGATTCTCCTCTCGATATGTGTATGGAGTATTGAAACCTCATCAGCAAAGCCGTATCCAGACTTTTCTCAACCCTGATAATGATCCCAGAGGCAGGGGCTATCATGTGATACAATCAATCATGGCTGTTGGTAGCGGTGGAGTGACTGGTAAAGGATTTCTCCATGGAACGCAAACGCAATTGCGATATATTCCGAAACAGTGGACGGATTTTATTTTCTGTGTTCCAACAGAAGAATTTGGTTTTGTTGGAGGAGTCTTAGTCATCGGACTTTTAGCTATTCTCATCCTGCAGTGTATTGCCATTGCAAGACAATCGGGCAATGCATTTGGTTCTTTGTTAAGCGCTTCCGTGGGAATAATCTTTTTCTACCATGCAACAGTGAATATTGGAATGGCAATCGGGGCATTTCCCGTAATGGGGATTCCACTTCCATTCTTAAGTGCCGGTGGTTCAGCACTCGTTATGAATATGGCATCTGTAGGAATAGTACTGAATGTATATAGAAATAGAAGAAAAGTCGGTAGAAAACATATCTGATTCAGACTGTTTGATTACGGATGATTTTTCTTTTGATTCCCGGAATCAAGGGTGGGGAAATGCTGATATTCTGTAGTCCCAATGAGAGTAATGTATCTGTTGCATCAGGAAATCCTGCAAGTTCTCCGCAGAGAGATATATCTTTTCCGGCTTGTTTACAATCCTTGACTATAGTACCTATGAGCTTGAATACGATGGGGTGGAAGATATCATAAATATCGGCAACATGTTCGTTGATTCTATCCGAGGCAAGTATATACTGCGTGAGATCATTTGTACCAATGCTGAAAAAATCACAATGCTTGAAATAGGATTCAATATCCAATGCAGATGCAGGCGTTTCAATCATAATACCAAAGGGTAAATGCGGATCATACAGAAAACCTTCTTGATCCAATTCTCTTTTACACTCCTCTAGTAATTCCTTGGTTTGAAGCACCTCTGATACATTCGTGATCATCGGTAACATAAGCTTGACATTTTTTGTTTTTGAAGCCTTGATTATGGCTCGCAATTGTGTTTTGAATATATCCTTTCTCTTGAGTAAAAAACGAATGCCTCTTACTCCCAAAGCAGGATTTTCTTCTTTTGGTAAACCTTCCGCAAATTTATCCGAACCTATGTCGAAGGCTCGAATTATGCAGAATTCGGGATATACTTTTTTTGCACAAGTTGAATACCATTCAAACTGAGCATCCTCGTCGGGAATTCTTCCATAGCGTGCAATTTGAAATTCTGATCTGAGTAGTCCAATCCCTTCAGCACCATTTGCTATGGCTTCATCAATGTCTGTCAATGAATCGATATTTGCTGAGATGCATATATGTGTCCCTTTCTCTGTCTTCGATTCCAAATGAGCGAGATCACCCAATGAAGCGCGGTATTGTATCTCTTCAATGCTTCTTTGATGATATTGATTCAATGTCTCTTCGGTGGGATTTACAATCAAGATGCCATTATTGCCATCCAATATGATTGTATCACCGGTTCTGACTTTATGCACGATATCATTGATACCAATGACAGAGGTCATCGAAAGGGAGCGAGAAAGGATTGATGCATGTGATGCGATTCCTCCGATTTCGGTCGCAAATCCCTTACAATTTTGCTGCTTGAAAGTCATGATATCGGTGGGTGTGATCGATGTTGCAATGACAATACTATCTTCACATACTTGATGACTGATGGTTTTATTGCGCAATGCGGAAAGTAATTGTGAACTTACATGGTCAAAATCCACTGCTCTTTCACTGAGGATGGGATCTTTTGCAAGTAGAAAAAATTGCTTCTGTGCATTGAAATTATGGAAGATTGCATTTTCGGCGGAATATCCTTCCTTGATTTTCTTGCGTATGGATTCATGCATGTCTGAATCCATGAGAATCATGGAATATGTCTCAAGAATATGAGACATGGCAGGAAATTGCTCACGACTAATCGTGATGATATGTTCGAATTGTTGTTCACTCTTGATCACTGCTTGCGAAAATCGCTCAAGTTCATCGGGAATCTGATCTATTGAGATATGTTCTTGATAGTCTCCGATCAAATCATTGTGAATTACAATTGCATTTCCCTTCACAATACCGCGAGAGGCAGGTATTCCGTGGAAGGATTGTTCTGAATATTGACTATTTGCAATATGTAGAGGTGCTTTGGGCAAATTGAACTCAATGATTATTGCTGATATCGTAAACCGATCATCCCTTTAGTAGATCGAATGGATACAATATACATTCCTGTACTGAAGTGTGGAAGTTTCTTTTCAATCAATTCATTGGAAGCTATAGATATGTTGTCAGAATGAATCAAGGAACCTCGAATATCGTGAATCAAGATGGAAACTTGCTCTTCATTTCCACTTTTGATTGAAAGATATTGCTCATCTCCAAAACCACGAATATATGCTTGCATAGTTTGCTTTGATTCTTCTATGGAAAGATATGATCCTGAAACGGTGTCTGTCTCCATCAAAACATCAGAATTTGGATCAATGATTGCTTTGACAAGTGGAGATTGAAGTTTGATAAATCCTTCATGACTTGAATTCTTGACTATTCCGCGATACATGACTGTATCTGTCTTACCTATGAATCGAATCGAAAGAGGGAATTGAAAAGTTGCAGGAATAGCATTGCCTGCTTGTACTTGATTGATCACAAAGTGAACATAGGTTTCATTTTGCGCATTGACATGTTCTCTCAGAGTAGAAAATTTCACGACCGGATGACCTCTTTTCATGAGCCATTGATCAAAAAATACATCATAGTCAATCGGTGGATTCGGTGCTTCTTGTTTGAATATATTCTTAAATTCTTCCGTATTTGCATTGCCATAAGCATATCGATTCAAATATGTGCGCAATACAGGATAGAATACATCATCACCAAGCATTGTGCGGAGCATGTGATAGACCCAACTTGACTTTGCATAGGTGGTGGCATAATTGAAAATATTTTCAATTGGAATGCCGAAAATAGGTGGTTGTAAGACATTGGCATTGATGCGGAAATAATCATTTCTTTTTGAACGCATCATGGATATATACTCGGGATAACCTCCCCATGTCTCATACCATAAAGCTTCACCCCATGTGCCGGCGCCTTCATTGAGCCAGATCTCACCCCATGTTTTGCATGTGACCAAATCTCCAAACCATTGATGCATGACTTCATGCGCCAATCCATTGCTGGACCATCCTCTAAGCCATGTGCGATTGATCGTGCTCATGCGCTGATGTTCCATGCCACCCGCCCAAAATGGTTGAGCCGAAGTATGTCCATATGTTTTGAATGGATATTTGCCAAACAAAGGAATATAACCGGTGATCATGCTAGGCGTAAAACTCAAAGCATATTTTGCATTGTATTCGCTACCATCTGTTTTTGTGCCATCAAAATCCTTCTTCCAAACATAATTGTAAATCGGAATGGAATCATTCGAATTAGGGACTTTGGCCCAAAGGGTAAAGTCCACGAATCGTGATGCATTCACAACCATGAGATATGTCGGAATGAGCGTGGTATCATAAAATGTATAATCTCTGTAGGATGGAATTCCATTCATTCTTCCGATTGTAAGATCAGTCAAATCACCATTGGATGTGACGCGTATATTGTTTGTGTCAGTAAGCGTGGAATCATAAGGAACACGAATCGTGATTCGAGCTCTTGCTTTATCATCTGGTCTATCATTGCATGGCATCCAGTAGCGAGCATCTTCCGGTTGATTCATAACGTAGGCAAGGTCTTCCTCTACGAAATTGGAATCAAGTCCTTGGAATTTTCTAACAAACATTCCTTTGGGATAATAGTAGAATCCTTTCTTTGCATCACCTTTATAGGTGTACCAAATATGTAATGAATGAGTATCTGCGGATAAAACACTCGGAAGATTTATGCTCCAATTTCCATTCGATTGCTGAATGATCGCAATGGAAGCAAGCTTCGTTCCATCTAATGTTACTGAATCAATTGTCATGGAGGCAGCATGAAGCTTTATTGTTGAAATACTTGAAAGTGGAATAAAAGTCAATTCGTTTTTTCCGGAATAGGTATAACTCGGAAGCACGGAATCAGGTGTGGAAAATGGCAATCTCCAGTCCATGAATACATCATAAGTCAATACATCAATTTCATTGATAGACTCCAGTGGCCTTTCACTCATCTTTTGATGCATTCCATGTGCATGAGAACAAAGCTCATATTTCTCTTCCTGATGACCGGGAAGGAGGATGGAAGGAGTATACTGCGATGATGCATTTTGAAAAAATGCGAATAGAAACACTATCAGTAATGACTTATTCATATGTTGATTTGATTATTGTTCAAGAATTTCTGCTTCGATATCTGTGACGCCATAAGTGATGAGATCAATTTCTTCTGCGGCATTTTTTGAGAGATCAATCACTCTGTTCGGATGAAATGGTCCGCGATCATTGATCCGCACAATGACAGATAATCCATTTCGAAGATTTGTCACGCGGAGAACAGTTCCAAATGGCAAAGTGCGATGTGCTGCAGTCAATGCCGTTTCATCATAAATCTCACCATTTGCGGTTTTGCGACCATTGAATTCAGAACCATAGAATGATGCCTTCCCTTGAATGATGGAATCAGGGATTTCTAGCATTGTTTCCTGCATTACTGAGTCATCTTCATTTGAATTAGCATATGACTTTTGCTGATTGAATCCAAAAAATGAACAAATCAAGACAAAACTTGCCATGAAAAAGAATAATTTATTCATATGCATCACTATCTGACTGTGAAAGGAAAATAGAGGATATCAGTGATTTTACTGTATTCATATCGCTGAAAGGTAAGATATCATTACCCATGATTTGATATTCTTCGTGACCTTTGCCGGCAATCAAAATTATTTCTCTATCATCAGAATACTGCAAAGCATGAGTGATGGCTTGAAATCTATCAGGAATGGAAACAACTTTTTGAGAATTGGATTCATCAATGCCAGACTTGATATCATTGATGATTTTCTCGGATGTTTCATGTCGTGGATTATCATCTGTGATGATGATGCGATCTGCCAATTCTGAAGCAATCTTTCCCATTGTTGGTCTTTTTGCATTGTCTCTGTCCCCACCACAACCAAACACAACAGTTAGTCTTCCTTTGCCGGTGGTGTTTATCAATGATGTACATGTTGCAAGCGATTTTTCTAATGCATCGGGTGTATGCGCATAATCCACCAATACCAAGGCTCCATTTGGGAGTCGTAATTTCTGCATTCTACCCGGCGCACCTTCCGCACTGCGCAATGCATGCTGAATGGTTTGAGTCTCAATACCGGCGAGATGAGCAAATGATGCAGCCAAAGCCGTGTTTTCAACATTGAATTTTCCGATGAGAGGGGAAACGATATCAATACTAGTAACATAAAACTCAGGAACTGTACCTGCAAATGTAAGTCTGTATGATGTGCCGGATAGAGAATGATTTTCCAAGTCAATTGAAACATCAAAGGCATTTGATCTTCCCACTCGATACTGTTCTCGAGCTTTACAATCGCTCAGCATTAAATAAGAATAAGGAGAATCTCCCATTGCAATTGCAATCGATTCTTTTGGCAATATGTCAAAGAGATGTTTCTTTGCTTGTGCATATCGCTCCATCGAACCATGAAAATCCAGATGATCATGTGTGAGATTCGTAAAAATAGCACCAGCAAAGCGAATTCCTTCAACGCGATGCAATGCCAGTGCATGAGAGCTGACTTCCATGAAGACTGTTTTGATACCTCTGCGTACCATCATGGAAAGCAATTGACAAAGATGTGGTGATTCGGGTGTGGTATGTGTGGCAGCAATTCTTTCATCACCGATATAATTTCCAGTAGTTCCTATGAGACCAGTTGGTTCGCCTGATGCTTCAAAAATAGATTTCAAGAGGAATGTCGTGGATGTTTTGCCATTCGTTCCGGTTACGCCATAAATGCGTAATTGCTTCGAGGGAAAATCATAAAATGCATTTGATATTCTAGATAATGCAATGCGGGTATCTGGCACTCCAATGATGGTAACATCACTTGGCACATTGCAATCAGGAATGTCGGTGATGATCGTTTTTGCTCCTCTTGCAATCGCATCGTCAATGAATTGATTCCCATCAATTGGAGGAACGGTGCTCCCGTTTATGGCAACGAATAATGAGAATTCTTGACAGCTTCGGCTATCATATTCTATTGAACTAACCGGCTTTTCTGTTGAACCAATAACAGTAAAACCATTCAAAGCTGATAATAAGGTTGAAAGAATCTTCATAGTGTAATGTCCAATGACATATCGAGATGTGTGATGCCATCCAAATCATATAAATCACTGATCGAATGAAAACCAAAAGACTCATAGAACTGCAGTAAATATGATTGAGCAGAGATATGAATGTGTTTTGGCGAATATAGTCGAGTAGCTTCTGCTATGGAATACTCAACCAAATGTTTTCCAAGTGCTATTCCTCTATGATCATGATGTACGATGATTCGTCCCAATTTCACAAAATCTGCATCAGCTATTGGTATGATTCTGGAATATGCAATCAATGCATCATTAGAGGAAGCAAGTACATGATGTGAAGTTGTGTCAATACCATCGATATCTTGATAGATACATGCTTGCTCAATGATAAACACATCTTGTCTCAAACCAAGAATATCATATACTTCTTGTGCTGTCAAATCATTGAAAGGAATACATTTCCAATGAATACTCATGACTTTTTACCCTTGATGGTAGGAATGAATTCCGCATGATATCCGGGATCTGCATCATGTGGTGAAACAAAATTCTCTTCTTGAAGCATCTTCAGTCCATATTTCGCAATGAAAGTAGGATGTGAAGCAGAAATATGTTGAAGTCTTCTCGCATTGCAATCAGTGATGTGTATGTCACCGATCAATACATTCGATTCATCCAATCCACTTACTGCTTGTTCATATGAAAGAATGGCAATTGCTGTTTTAGCATCTCCGGTCGCAATGTCGAATGTTTGCATAAAGTAAGAATCAGCATGAGATTTCATAATGATGCATAATGAAGAATCTGACTCTATCTTCAAGAAATCTTTCGCAGCATCAAACATTGCATGAAATGTTGGAACTGAGATCAATGTGGTTGCTCCATCTGCACACCAACCTTTTGCAAATGACATTCCGATGCGGACACCGGTAAAACTTCCTGGTCCTTCCGAAACTGCAATGGCTTGTATGTGTTCAGGTTGAATGTGTAAATCATTCATAGCTCTACGGATCAATTCGGCGAGCATCTCATCATGCATATTGGGAACATGAACCACATACTCAAGTTGAATATTGCCATTTTGGGTATCAATGATTGCTATACCACAAACCTTTCCAACGGTTTCAATCGCAAGAAGATATGTTGACTTCTGTATCATTGAATAAAAAACTCATTGCGAAGTATCGTTTCCATCAATTGAATTGCTTGATCATTTACATTCAATAGATGCAGAGGTAGATGGAGGAATACCATGTCGGATTCATCATCGATTGCACCCAAAATCGGAGAACCTGTCCATTTGGGATTTTCTGGTAATCGATACACCGCTTTTGCATTTGCTTTTGGATATAATGGGTATACCAAAACAGATCCTTTTTCTTTGATCAAATTCGGATATGTTATGGATCCATGTGGGATTCCAAGAAATTCAGTGCCATTTCTAATTGCTAGTGGATCGCTGGAAACCTCTTGTTTTCCGATGGAATCTATCGGAGAAAAATCCCGTATTTCAGTACGCATGTCTTCACTCATTGGAGCGGGAAGATCAGCGATGAAAAGTACCTTTCCACCAGTTCGCATGTATTCTACAAGGGATTGTTGTGCAAGTGACATACTCGGACTTTTATCTGTGTACCAAATCACGGCTGAATATAATTTTAATGATTCAATGAACATTGGACTAATAAAAGGGGGAATTGTCTTGGCAGGAGCATCAGTCGTTTTCGTGGTGTGAATGTCCAATACATCAAATCTGCCGGAGAATGTACCGGAGTTCATTGCATTTAAAGCTTTGAGATAGAAGTTGTCCGCATCGCGATTACCGCTATCTTTGATGAGAAGAATAGGGCCTTTAGAACCCTGAACATACCAAGTTTTTCCGGGTGCCGGATAAGTCAAAATTTTGCTTCGAAGTTTACCTATGTCTCTTGCTCTCAAGTAGATAATATTGTTTGCATTCAGTTGTAATCCATCTTTTGCACTGAGACTGAAAAGTCTTGTGTTTTTTGGAATTGGAGTCCATTTTGCTGTCATAGAAGAATCATTCAATGACCACTCTATTGTTTCAAGGGTTGCATCTCCATCCGGATCTGAAACAAAGAACTTGAATGTTGCAAATGAAAATGTGGTATCTGGTAATGCTACTGCTATGGCTGACTTCGCTGAGGTGTCATTTCCCCAAGCTATGATAGGTGGAGAATTTTTGATTGGGAATTGAAGTCTTGATGGAATAGGATCGATAGCTCCATCCAATAGAGGAAAAGTCTCTCCATTATCCAATCTATTATTTCCATTCTTATCTGTGAATGTAAGTTTCTCACCTTCAACTGGATATTGCTTAAGTGAATTATCAATGGATGCAACCGAGAAAACAAAATTTGTATCGGATGATTCCACTTGCAATGCAAATGTTGAATCATTCTTTCTTGTGAAAAACCAATCTTTTTCATTCCACGAAATGGCATAACCAATCACCAAACCATCGGGATCATCACCGGACCAGCTGACATTGACTCTACTATTTTGTTGATTGAGAATTGTATCCAAATAGATCTTTGTGTCAGGTGGGAGATTCCCATTTGGTGTGAGTATAGAATCATCACAAGAAATCATGATGAGTAGCAATAAAAAGGCAAATACTTGTATGGTGATTTTCATTGTATTTCTCTTGTTGAAGTTGCTGCTGCTAAAGTGAATGCTGATACTGAGCATGCTCCCGAGTCAAGCAATACATGAGCACATTCTTCAAGTGTTGAACCCGTGGTCATAACATCATCTATGAGCATCAAGCGCTTGTCTCTAATAAGATCTGCTTTCTTGATTGAAAAAATTCCTTGAACATTCTGCATGCGATCTTTTGAAGAGAGTTTGGTTTGAGTAGTGGAATAGTGCAATCTTTCCAAGGCATTGATGACCGGTACTTTTGTAATCGAAGAAATGCCTTGCGCAATCAACAGAGACTGATTGTATCCTCTTTCTCTCACTCTTGCTCTATGCAAAGGAACGGGCACATAATAGTCCACTTCGCTGTGATTTCTGATTCTAGCAATATATCTTCCAAAATCAAATGCCATTTGTTGTGCATTTCCATATTTAATAGCATGAATTGTTTCTTGAATCGGAGCTTCTTTATGAAAAGCAAAATGACTTTCCATGCTAAATAAAAAGGAATCTTTCTTGTTCTGTGAATACAATTGATTCAACAAAATATCATCCTTAGGGGCACATTCAAACATGTATAAACAAGCATCACATATTCTATGAATATGAGTGCTACCATCTATGTGCTCACCGCAAGTCTCACAGTGCATTGGCGCAATCGCATCCATAATTGTATGCATGATATTTGGTATGAAAGTCATGCCCATAAGATTCACCCTTCTTTATCACTCATTCTCAAATGTGAATTTCAATCTTTCAGAAATTGTATTGGGTAAAGAAGGTGTAATGCGTCTTGGAATCAACATGCCAGAAAGGGAAGTGATATCTCCAAAGACTCTTTGTTTCAAAGCTGTATGAGCAAGATAATGGAACCCGCTTGAACCCCCTGTACCAATGCGTGAACCTATCATGCGCATTGTCATGGAAGCATGACGATATCTCCATACGGACAAGGTTTCATCGAATCCACAAATTGCCTGAAGTAAAGCATTAGGATGATCGAGTAGAGGATAATCTCTATACAATTGTATGAAAAGTGCAGCTAAAGTTGCCTTGTGAGACAATCTTCTTTCTCCTTTCTCCATTAGTTCCTTATATGTTCCTTCATCAAAGAGGGAATTGAAACTACTTTCAGCTTGATCAATCGATTGTACTCTGATAATTCGTTCTTCATCTGTTAGTATTTCATGATTGGCAATATCTGCTCGGTCTTTTGCAAATGTGTCCGATACTGCTGATTTGTATTCTTGCCAAAAAAGATAATCTTCCGTTTCCAAAAACGGAGTATGTTCAAGCCAGGATTGTACCGCTTCGAAGAGTGTGCCTTTTCCTTCAGCTTGATGAACAAGATTCTTGTCAAAATCCTTCATGGCAGTCAAAAAGGCACGATTCATCCTTTTTTCTTGTGGCAATCCAAGTCGCATTTCCAATACACGGAATTGAACCGATTGAAAGCCACTTGCAGGATGCAATAAATCTCGGAAGTCCATGAAGTCGAGTGCGGACATTGTTTCGAGTATTGTAAACTGCTCCATGCTCATTCGTAGAATTGATTCCATCCTGTGAAGTCTATGCACACACAGAGAAATCTCATGTTCTTTCACGGATTCTTTGGAAAGAATCGATATAACCGAATCCAATTCAAACATGATTTGCTTGAACCATAACTCAAATGCTTGATGAGTTATGATGAAAAGCATCTCATCATGCGCTTCAATGCCTGCTTTGTCACTTTCTGGAAATTGTGCTTCAAGTACTTTGTTCAATTGGAGATATTCGGAATAATACACCGAATTGTCATGTGTCTGACTCATATTGATATGGGATAATTTAAGATTATTCGCCTAAAATTAGTGCTTTGCTTGAATTGCTGAAAATAACCGAAAGAATGAGTGCAAATATACGATTATCCAATGCCAATTTTGGGCTCAGGATGAGTGCAATACGCGTAAATCCCACTGACTAATCCACAATTTCTATGGTAAGCAGAAAGAAAAATGATTTCAAACTCAGCAAGCATGCCTTATGTGAGTCAAAATTTTTCTATTTTTGTGTTCTTGCATTTTTGCGTTGAAATATCGGAGTTGCATAATCATGTTGAAAATTTCAATACTTGGAATGGAAGACGGTGATCATGCTTTTCATTCTTCATGCGATTCCTCTGAGATTCGGGACATGTTTCCGGAGTTCAATGGAGTGGTTGAAATTAACGGAATGATCAAAAAACAAGGAAAGCGATTGACATTGAATGCACAAGCATCATGCATGTCAACCCTAACATGTGATTTATCCGGTGAAGATTTTGAGCAGAAGATAGAAGCACCAATCATGAAGCATTTCAGGATTGACTCTCAACTGTTCAATCTTCAAACAGAAGAGGATGGTGATGAAATTTTACTCAGAGATGATGAAGAATTCATAGACATTACTGAAGAAGTTAGGCAGGAATTGGTGATACATTTACCAATGAAAAGAGTTTCTCCAGCCTATGCAGATGTGAGTTTTGAAACATTGCATCCAGGACTTTTGTCAAAAGAGGAAGAAAAAAATGATGGTGATAATTCACCATTTGCAGCATTAAAACATTTGAATATTCAAAAGAATTGATTTTATCGGAGCAGAATCATGCCAAATCCAAAAAGAAGACATTCCAAATCTCGCAGAGACAAGCGCAGAACACATTATAAAGCAGTTGCACCGACAGTTGCAACTTGTGCTCACTGCGGAAGCATGAAATTGAATCACACAGCTTGCCCTTCTTGCGGTTACTACAATGGTCGCAAAATGGTTGAGATCAACAGTGGTGCTTCAGCCGAATAATTTCGCAAAAGCTTCACAAAAAGTTTTGCGATTCCATCATTCTATCCGATTATTATGAATCCCATTCGCATTGCAATTGATGTCATGGGTGGAGACTTTGCTCCTTTGAACGAGATTCAGGGAGCAATTCTTGCTTCTGAGAAGTTCAAACAATTGGGTTTGAATATTGAGTTTATATTTATCGGAAAGGAAGTTGAGATAAAAAAGGCAATGGAAACATTGTCTTTTCCACATTTGGTCTATTCCATCGTGAATGCCGATGAAATTGTCTCAATGCATGATGATCCCACGGCAGTCATTAAATCAAAAAGAAACTCCTCATTATTCATGGGGATTGACATCCATGCCAGGGGAAATGCAGATGCATTTGTTTCTGCCGGAAATACAGGTGCAGTCATGAGTACAGCAACTGTTGTATTGGGTAGAATCAAAGGCGTGAGTAGGCCTACAATCGGCACATTTCTCCCCACGCAACATGGTCGCCCCGTATTGCTTCTTGATGTTGGAGCCACTATTGAATGTAAACCAAGATTTCTCTATGAATATGCCATAATGGGTGATGTTTATTCCAGAATAGTTCAAGGAATTGACAAACCAAAAATTGGATTGCTCAATATTGGTGAAGAAGCAACAAAAGGAACTGAACCAATATTACAGACACATGCTTTGCTCTCAGAGAGTACCATGAATTTCATCGGAAATGTTGAGGGACGAGATGTTTTGGCCGGCACAGCAGATGTTGTGATATGTGATGGTTTCGTTGGAAATATAGTATTGAAATTTGCAGAGAGCATGCTCGGTTTGCTCAAAGCAAAAATCAAGGGATATGCAGCAAAAAGCATAGTTCATAAGATCATGGTATTGTTCATGCTCATACCCTTGAAAAAAATACTGAAAGATTTTGATTATCAAGAATATGGTGGCGTCCCACTCCTTGGAGTAAATGGTGTGGTCATCATTGGACATGGCAAATCAAGTCCGCTTGCCATACAAAATATGCTCACCAGAGCCGTTGAAGTCATTCGCGGAGATGTGAATGCTTCAATCAAACAAGCATTGGTGGATAAGAAGGACTAAATACCCAAAACAGAAGAAAAATATGCCTATTTACATTTCATCAATCGCACATTTTGTTCCACCCGATGTATTTACAAATTCGTATTTCGAAGACAAAGTAGATACAACGGATGAATGGATCAAAACCCGAACCGGTATATCCGAGAGAAGATTCTTGACTGAAGGTCATCTTTCAGATTTGCTCCTTCCTGCTGTTGAACAATGCTTGAAAGAGCGTGGAATTGGTCCAGAAGAAATAGACTGCGTGATTGTAGCTACTATTACTCCTGACAATAGATTTCCTTCTGCAAGTGCAACTCTACAAGCAAAGGCCGGAATGGTGAATGCTTGGGGATATGATATCTCTGCCGCATGTTCAGGTTTTCTCTATGGACTCATGACCGGTGCAGGATTGATTACAGGTGGAACATGCAAGAAAGTATTGGTATGTGGTGGTGATAAAATGAGTTCCATTTTGAATTTCAAGGATCGCACCACATGCATTCTTTTTGGAGATGGAGGCGGAGTGGCTTTGCTGGAGTCAACAGAGGATGACTCTATAGGGATTCAGGACAGCATTTTGCGCATGGATGGCAAGGGTGGACAATTCCTTTATATGAGTGATCATGGTGATGGTGCGAAAGCTCCGTTTGAGGAATATCCAGATGAAATCAAAGAGCACTATGTGATTCAAGATGGTCAATCTGTATTTAAATCAGCAGTGGTCGGAATGGCGGATGTTTCTGCTGAAATTATGGAAAGAAATGCCCTGTCAGCTGATGACATCTCATGGCTCGTGCCTCATCAGGCAAATCTTAGAATCATAGATGCTACAGCCAGAAGAATGGGACTAGATCCATCAAAAGTAATCATCAATATTGACAAATATGGAAATACCACTGCCGGTACAATTCCTATTTGTCTTTCAGAATTGCATCATGAAGGCAAATTGAAATATGGTGATAAAGTGATATTGGCAAGTTTTGGTGCAGGTTTCACATGGGGTAGCATTCTCTTGACATGGGGGATCAAATCATGAGTTCAATGGCATGTATTTTTTCCGGTCAAGGATCACAATATGTCGGAATGACAGCTGATATCATCAATGATTTTGAATCAGCTTCAGAGAGAATGAAACAAGCCTGTGATATAGCCGGATTTGCACTCAATGAAATATGCTTCAATGGTCCTGCGGAACTACTCAAAGAAACGCGTTATACCCAGCCCGCGCTTTTTGTCCATGAAGCAATTATTTGGGATTTGGTTAAAGATCATGTCCAAGCTGATGCATTTGCAGGACATTCCTTAGGTGAATATTCAGCACTCTATGCTGCAGGCGTTCTTTCTTTTGAAGATGCCATGAAACTGGTTGTTCTGCGTGGTTCTTTGATGTTTTCAGCCGGTAATGCAAAGCCCGGAACCATGTTTGCTGTTATTGGAATGAGTGATGAATCTGTGAATACTCTTTGCCAAGAACTTTCTAGTGAAGAGGGAATTATTGTACCTGCTAATTTCAATTCACCAGGTCAAGTTGTTTTATCTGGTGATGCAGACTATTTGAGACTTAAGGCACCCCTTTTCAAGGAAGCAGGAGCTCGAATGGTGACTGAATTACAAGTAAGCGGAGCATTTCATTCTCCACTCATGAATTCAGCTTCTGAAGAACTAGGGAAGGCAATTGATTCGGTGCAGTTTCATAATCCAATAAAACCGGTTTATCCAAATGTCACTGGAAAACCTGTCAGCGATCCATCGGAGCTCAAAACACTTTTGCTTGATCAATTGACTTCACCGGTTTTGTGGGCACAAACACTACAAACAATGCATCAAAATGGCATTGTATCATTTAAGGAAGTCGGACCAGGCAAAGTATTACAAGGATTGGTAAAAAGAACAATTACTGATTCAAGTTTAGTCATTGGTGGAATTGATACATCGCTTGATATTAAATCAATTCTCGAGATAGGAGAATAATATGGATACTATTCAAAAAGTTGCTTTGGTCACAGGTGGTTCCCGTGGAATTGGAGAAGCAATCGTAAAACGATTGGCATCTGATGGATTTATTGTCTACGGAACATATAATAGTAGTCCCGCAAAAGCAGAAGGGATTGCACAATCCTTGCGTGAAGAAGGCAAACAAGTTCATTTCAAGAAAATGGACATCTCATCTGATGATTCAATTCGTGCAGGAATAGAGGAAATATTGTCAGAATCTGGAAGAATTGATGTATTGGTCAATAATGCAGGCATCACCAAGGATACTTTGCTTATGCGCATGACAGAGCAAGATTGGGATGATGTATTGAATACGAATCTCAAAGGTGCATTCTTGTGTTGTAAAGCAGTGGCTAGACCCATGATGTCTCAGCGTTCAGGAAGAATCATCAATATCAGCTCCATTGTAGGATTGAGAGGAAATGCCGGACAAGTCAATTATTCGTCCTCGAAAGCAGGAATGATTGGTTTGACCAAATCCCTAGCACAAGAACTTGCATCTCGTAATATTTTAGTAAATTGCATCGCTCCTGGTTATATTGAAACCGATATGACCGATAAGTTGAATGATGATCAGCGTAAAGCTTTTGCGGATAAAATCCCTCTCAAGAGAGCCGCGAAGCCTGAAGAAGTGGCAAATGTCGTATCGTTTTTTGCCAATGCTGATTCAACATATGTGACAGGACAAGTTATCGCCGTAGATGGCGGATTGGCAATGTAAATATCTTTTTTGTTCATTCTATTTCTGAGGTTACCTCATGGCTGCCGTTGCAGACAAAGTTAAAGAAATCATCGTCACTAAATTGGGCGTTGAAGAATCACAAATTACTCCTAGCGCATCCTTCACCAATGATCTTGGTGCTGATTCTTTGGATACGGTTGAATTGATCATGGAATTTGAAAGAGCATTCAATATCACTATTGAAGATTCTGATGCCGAAAAAATTCAAACAGTCGGTGATGCGATTACATATTTGGAATCACACGCTTCCTGATTGGTTGCTTTCCTTGATATTCAATGAATATCCTTTTTGCAAGCTCATGAACAGCCACTGATCCGGTATCCATTCCA
This sequence comes from Bacteroidota bacterium, assembly GCA_041191145.1. Classification (GTDB taxonomy): domain Bacteria; phylum Bacteroidota; class Ignavibacteria; order Kapaibacteriales; family UBA961; genus UBA961. Next base: position 4,810 of record JBEEPK010000030.1, on the reverse strand, counting down.
GGAGATGTGGCTTTTGTTTTCCATGTGGCTATTTTTATTTCTATGTGAGAGCACAATGCCAAGATATGATTATCCAACCATCGTGGTGACAGGAGTAGGAGCCGTTACTCCGATTGGAAATACAGCACAAGATTATTGGACCGGGATGATGAATGCAGCCAATGGCGCAGGTCCTATTACTCGTTTCGATGCCGAAAAATTTGACACTCGATTTGCTTGTGAAGTCAAACAATATGACCCATTATTGCATATTAATCGGAAAGAAACGCAAAGAATGGATCTCTTCACACAATTTGCCATCAGTGCATCCGCAATGGCTGTTGAAGATTCAGGCATTGATTTTGAAAAAGTAAATAAAGAAAGAGCGGGCGTGATCATCGGATCAGGCATTGGCGGGATGTGGACTTATCATCATCAACAACAGAATTTGTATGATAGAGATGGTAATCCTGATCGCATATCTCCATTTTTCGTTCCGATGTTGATCAGCGATATAGCTGCAGGCCATGTTGCCATCCGTTATGGATTGAAAGGTCCCAATTACGCTACCGTATCAGCTTGCGCAACATCTAGCCACTCCATTGCAGATGCACTCATGATCATGCAAAGAGGGGATGCAGATGTCATGTTGGTTGGTGGTAGTGAAGCTGTTGTTTGTCCCATGGGAATTGGCGGGTTCAATTCCATGAAAGCTCTGTCAACACGCAATGATGATCCTATGACTGCAAGCAGACCATTCGATTTAGGAAGAGATGGTTTCGTTATGGGAGAAGGTAGTGGCGTCATGGTGATAGAAACTCTAGAACATGCAATGAATCGCGGTGCGGAGAAAATTTATGGCATACTTGCCGGAATAGGTTTGACCGATGATGCATTTCATATCACACAACCTGCTCCAGGCGGAGAAGGTGCAGTTCGTTCCATGAAACTCTGCATTCAAGATGCTGGATTGGAATTGACAGATATTGATTATATCAATGCACATGGTACATCAACTCCATTCAATGACAAAAATGAATCAGCAGCAATCAAGACAGTATTTGGCGAGCATGCCTATAACATTGCCGTGAGTTCGACCAAATCCATGACAGGTCACTTATTAGGTGCTGCCGGTGCAATCGAAGCAATCGCAACTGTATTGGCGATGAAGCATTCAATGATTCCACCGACCATCAATTATACTACTCCTGATCCCGATTGCGATTTGAATTATGTTCCAAATGCGCCAATTGCAAAGCCAATCAAAGCGGCGATAAGCAATACATTTGGTTTTGGCGGACATAATGCATCCATTTGTTTTAAGGCCTATGAAGGTTGATGACATCATCAAACACTCTTTTCAAACAGGTTGAATCAATGTATTCAACCTGTTTTCTTATGTAAAGAAATTACAATGAAAGCCCCTGTTATTGTTCAACAGATTTATGAGAATTTCTTTCGATTGCCCACTTTTAAGCGCAATCCGAAGAAACCACAATTTCCCATTCAAGGCCTCATCAATAAAGCCAAGAAAACAGAATTGGAACAATCTCTTGGAATTAAGATTGATCATATCGGTTACTTTGAACAAGCTTGCACTCATCGTTCTTATCTGCAAGTTCACCCTGAAATCCCAATCATTGCAAATGAACGATTGGAATTTTTGGGAGATGCTATTCTTGGGATGGTTATCGCTGAATACTTGTTTTATCACTATGAACAAGATCATGAAGGTGAATTAACCAAGATGCGCTCATGGCTTGTGAATAAGAAATCTCTGGCGCATTGTGCAAGATCAATGAAGCTAGAACGCTTTCTTTTACTTTCTTTTAGCGCCGAACAATCTCTTCAAAAAGGAAATGAAACTATACTTGCTGATGCAATGGAAGCAATCATTGCAGCCATTTATCTTGATTCAGGCTTACAGCAGGCAAGAACATTCATACTCGAAAAACTCATCCCGATGCTCACCAATGAAATGATCATGAAAGATTCAAATTTCAAGAGTATTTTATTGGAGCTTGTTCAGTCTGAAGGAAAAGAAGCACCAAGATATTCCGTGATTGAATCGAAAGGACCTGACCATGAAAAAGAATTTCTTGTAGCAGTTTATGTTAATGGTGTAGAAATGGGTCGTGGATCCGGCAAAAGCAAAAAACAAGCAGAACAAGAAGCCGCTCATCAAGCATTGGAATCCGTACTGAGAGAACATGCAATCATTACTGAAACAGAGAGGAAATAATATTTGATGAATGATCCCTTATATGCCAAACTTGCAAATGCATGGGAAGAACTAAGCACTGTCAAGTCAGTACTCATCTCAGCACATATTGATCCCGATGGAGATTCAATAGGAAGTAGTCTTGGTCTATTGCATTTGTTGAGTGCACAAGGTATCAAAGCGCAAATATTACAACATCATCCCATTCCCAAGAATCTCTCATTCCTTCCTCATGATACAGCATTTTTATCGTATAATCATCCTGAAATAAAAGAAATCATAGCCAATACTGATGCTTGGTGCATTTTGGATTTGAATGCTCCTCAAAGGCTTGGTCCGAATATTCTCCCTTTCTTTGAACACTTTACAGGAAAAGTCTTTCTCTTTGATCATCATGTGAACCCAATCATGAAAGCAGATCATTCGCATGTCATCATTGAAGCTTCCTCCACATGCGAAATCATTGCCAGAATGGCTCTTGAATCGAATATTGAGATGAATAAGCAATCAGCTGAATGCTTATACACTGGAATAATGACGGATACAGGTGGATTCAGACATTCTCGCACAAATGCTGAAGTAATGCGTTTGGCCGCAACTCTAATAGATGCAGGCGCTGATCCTGTAAAGATTTATGATAGAGTGATGAATGCACAATCACTAAGTTCAATGCAATTACTTGGAATGGCATTATCCAATCTTACCATTTCACATGATGGAGCATTGATATTGATGATTTTGAGAAAAGAACAATTAGTGGGATATAGTTCAGAAGATCTTGAGGGCTTTGTCAATTATACTCTGAGCATTGAAGGTGCTAAAATAGGCGGACTAATTACCGAATGGGAAGATGGCACCGTGAAAATGTCTCTGCGTTCAAAACCCACACATGAAGTACGAAGCATTGCTGAGTCCTTCGGTGGCGGAGGTCATGTCCAAGCAGCTGGCGCAAGAGTTCGCCATGGGAATTTGAAAGAAATTGTTGAAGCAATTCAACAATTAGCAAAGATTTGAATATTATCTGGGTAAAATTGTAATCCAAACAGTTTCACCTCTCCGAAGAAATTCCGGTGATCTTGAAATATCGGGTTCGATAAAGATGTCTTGGTCAGAGAGATTGGGATCTCTATCAATACCATTTGAAATCTCCAAAATCAAATCATATTCAATGGCAAGAATTTTTGCCTGATTTAGTGTGATGCCTGTGAATGCAACAAGATCAATACCCGGTGGACCCTGACTTACAATCAATGAAATGCTCTTTCCATATGGTATTTTGCTTCCGGCCGGAATTGATTGCTCTAAAACAGTTCCATAGGGTTTTTCCTCATCTTCTTGGAATACTGTTTCTCCCACTTGCAGTCCAATGCTGAGTAAATTAAGCAAAGCATCTCTATCGGTTTTACCAATTAAATAGGGAACCAATACCTTTTCTATGCCTCTGCTGACAGTGATATTCCGCAACACGCAATTTTGCATCACGAATGATTGGGTCTGCCTTAGATAAAGTCAATCCCGTTATATTTGGAACCTTGACAACTTTAATTGCATGCACATAAGGTGGCATGACAAATGAGTCAATAATCCAAAGTGTTGAAAATAGAATGATGAAAACGATGCCAAGCATGATCGCAACTTGTTTCATCCCTATGCGCTGATTCAAAAAATCTCGTATCATTGGTCCTTTACTTACTTAGCCCTAGGCAAAAGTCAATGCAAATTAGTAAAATCATCATACTTGCCCTAATCTCCTTCCAACTCTTTACTCAACTCTCTGTTCAAGCACAAGCATGGACAGGAGGAAAAGGGAAGGGTTTTGTGAAGCTTTCAGCAGGCTCAATGTCCGGCTCAAGTTATTTTGAAGAAAATGGAAATAGGCGAAGTGGTTTATATGATAGTCTGGCATTAAGCAATTATACATTTGATTTATCTGGTACTCTGATGACTCTTGAGGCAGAATATGGTCTTAATGATGAGTTGGTCATCTTTTCAAGCATGCCATTGATTGCATATACTCTTACTGAGAAATTTGTAACGGATTCCATTGGTAATCGACCGATACGCAAACAATTGAGTAGAACGCTCCTTTCCTGGTTCGGAATTGGTACACGCTATCGTTTATATTCAGGACCATTGAACGCCACCATCACCGGAGAGTTTCGACTTCCCGCATATACCGGAATTCCAAATGATCCCGCGGAGGAATTTCTTGGCGGTGGATCCAAAGAGGGAATCATTGGACTTCAAATCGGTATTCCTTTTGAAAAAAGTTGGATCGAATTGCATGGTTCTTTGTCCCTTCGTGACAAAAATTGGAATGATCGATTTTTCATTCATGCTGAAACAGGATTTTCATCGGTTGAAAAAACAGCACTGAAATTCTTTGTCGATATCCAACAACCATTGGGCGCGCAAAGAGATTTGCCGAATTTTGAGATACGGAAGATATATCCGGCTGAATTCTTCACTTCGGCAGGTGCCTCATTCGCCGTGAATTTGCCGGATGGATTGACATTAGAAGCTATGTATAATTTGAGATTACTTGGTACCAATGCATGGAGCATCGGTACTGTCATGCTTAGCGCGGGATATGCTTTTTAATGCCCTCTT
>JBEEPK010000029.1:0-21073 GCA_041191145.1 Bacteroidota bacterium | reverse complement strand
GAATGATCATGATATCAATAAGAAGCTGATTCTTTTTCATAAGAAATTGTAATGTTAATAGGGCATAATGACAGAAATATACGCAATTCTGTCAGTACGGTAAAGCATAAAGTCAGAATCTTGTACCGATTGAAAAAGAAAAGAGTAATGGTCCTTGAATTACTCCATCCGGAGAAGAAACAAAGAAAAAACTCTTTCCGGCGGAAATTCTGGCAGGACCTAGTGGAGTCTTTGCATGCATGGTAAATCCTATGCCATGTTGCATGCTTCCAATTGAAATTGTTTCAAATCCATTCCATGTTGACCGAGAAATGAAGTGGAACCAAGAATGAAATGGGAGAAGCCCATCGAAATTCACATGAACCCATGATTAATTGTGCTCCTCTTTGATCATCTTCACGCTTACCGAAAAACATGTCATCTCTTCCCAAAGAAACGAATTCCGGATTTGGAGTCGAATTGTCAGAAAAAACACAATTCAATCGAGGAGTTATGGTGAACTTATTGAATGTAATCGAGCGGGCAAAAGAAGCATTGATTCTAGAAAAAGAAATTTGATTTTGTAACAATGGCAATGAGGTTTCAAGTGATAATTCAAGAAATCTCCCGCTCTTAGGTAAATCTGCATCATCTCTGGTATCGATCTTGGATTGTATTTTCCATGTAAGTATTGGAGAATATGTTGGAAATAAATCTGTCTGAATTTCATAAATCCTTTGTTGTTCAAGACGAAATCTGGATTGCAAAATACCTGATTTCCCAAGTGTTCTTGTTATATCAGCCATTATTCCAAATCGATCCTCTCTCAATTCCTCAAGACGTTTGATATCATATGTCTCTCCTAATGGTCTAATGCTTCTTTGATATTGAAACATCTGCTTGTATGATGAATAGCCATGAAGAGTACATCCCCATTGAGAACCGAATAATGTCTTTTTTCCAAAACTTAATTGACCGGATCGATTTCTTGAGCCACCAATGAGCGATAATGAAGACCATAATGATGTGCCTAATACATTTGCATCATATCCATCAAGTACTAATTGACCATAGCGCTCATTATCAACTCTTGCTCCAACACCTATATATTGAGGAGATTTTTGCCATGTTTGAATATGGTAATGAAGTGTATCATGAATGAATTTTGGCCTGATGTCAATCTGCTCATATTCATCACCGGAAATCAATGCATCCCATTGATTATTGATTGAAATTGTGTTCAGGAAGGAGTTTTGCATCAGTTCAGAAATCACTCTTGAGGAATCAAGCACATGTTTGACATGGACTTTGAAATATTTCGGTGGACTACATTTCCATAGTATTACTTTTGAGATTGAGTCCACAATTGGATGAAAACGAACAAAAGAAATTGAATCTTTGCGTAATAATCTGTGAATGTCATGTTTCTTTTGTGAAAGAGTACTCTTCAATTGTATGATGGAATCTATCATACCGATCATTGATCGTGATATGATTATAGAATCAATTGATAAGAGATGTTTGAATTCTTTATGTTCTAATAAAATAGAATCAGTATCATAGAATCCAAAAGCACGAAGAGAATCTTTTATGATCGATATAGCTTGCAGTGCTGCAATTTCGCCCTTTACAATCGTAAATGGGATATGTGTTGGATCAGTGTTTTTTGCATCATCAAGTACCGGAGAGATAGTAATTGGTGAGATGAGTAGACTCTTCTCTTCTTGACTTTTCAGCATTATTCCAACAATTTGCTCTGCAATGCTCCAAGGAGTATTGAGTTCTTGTTCGGGTAGCAAGCCGGAAATCGAATTGACAGTAATGATGATATCGGGATTGAATTCCTTTTTCGCAACATTGACAGGGACATTGTCCAATACTCCACCATCTACCAATAACAATGAATCATAACGAACCGGAGAATACCGAAGAGGTATTGTCGAACTCGCCTTTATGATTGTCGGTAAATCTCCCGATCGATGTATGATGGAAGTTCCTGTAATCAAATCGGTTGATATTGCTCGAAATGGTATGCGTAATGAGTCAAAAGATTGCCATGCAGTAAATGGTGCATTCCACAGTAATTCTTGCAATTGTCCTTGATAGTGTATGCCTTTAGACACTGCTTTGGGTAAATCAAAAGAAAAAGTATTGAGTCTCATCGAAAATAGATGCCTGTCATCTGCAATCTTTTGATCAAGAAACATATCTTGTCTATTGACTTCCGAACCCGAAGAAAGTAATTTCTCCCAATCTGTGTTAAGCACTATCTGCTCTATTTCATCAGGTGTATAGCCGGTTGAATAAAGTCCACCGATATATGCACCTATACTGGTTCCAATGACATAATCAATAGGTATTGAATATCTCTCCAACACTTTTAATACCCCGATTTGAGCCATTCCTCTAAATCCACCACCACTCAAAACCAATGCAACTTTGGGTCTCTTCTCATTCTGTTTGGCCTGTATTGATACAATTATGGTGCTATCAAACAACAAAATGAAGGTGAGTATCAGAATATGTAATGGTAGAGTGTTCATGCAAGATTGGAATCGTACGATATTTATGACAACAAACTACAAGGTTTCCGACTAACCTATGGCATGAGCAGTGAATGGTTGTCTTTGGATAGGAATTTATGCTGAAAATGAGATTGCCACTCCAAGACATTCTTCAAGCAATGCAGTTCTTCGTTCAGCACCCCAAATTTCGATGTCTATTAGAGCATCTTTCTTCGTAAACAAAGCAATGGACAATGTGGTATCATGAATATCGCAATGCAAAGTATCTATCAATTGTTGCTGTCTTCTATCGAGTCCTTCTGCAATGCGTAATATCCCTGCCAATATAGAAATGATTCTTTGTCTTTCAGGACTGCATGAAGAAAAACCGGGATGTTTTCTTTTTGGATGACTTTTTCTATGATAGCGGGCAATCATTCCAATCATTTGAGACTCATCATTTGTAAAACCCGGCATGATGCAATGGCTGATGATATATTGGCTATGATGATGATGTTGATCCGGTGAAATATGATAACCTACATCATGCAAAAGGGAAGCAGCTTCCAATAATTCTCTTTCTTCATCACCCAATTGATGTCTATGTATTGTATCGTCAAATATTTGCAAAGCAAGCTTTTTGACATGTTCTGCATGCTCCAAATTGACTTTGTACTGTTCACAAAGTGAGTAAACGGTATCATAACGCAATTTTGTGAGATGATGATATTCATTGATGTCTCTCAATTTTTCAACAGTGTCAAATACAATGCCCTCTCGCAAGGCAAACGCTGATATGAGTAATTTCGAAGCAGAGATAGTTCGAAGATAATGCTCTAGAATCAATGCCCCCGCCACGATGATATCAGCTCTTTTTGACTCCAAGCCCGGTATCAATAATCGTTCTTCAGTTGTATGTGCTAGAGCGAGTTTGTCAATCTGCGCATAAATATCTTCAGTCTGAATGGTTATTCCATTCAATGTTTCCGGAATCTTTCTTTGCTTATCGGCATAGATCATCTGTACGATAGCATGAATCGTACCTGAACAACCAATGACTGTGTCAAATCCAACATTTTTGATTGATGATATACATGAGGACAATTCACCATTTATGAATGTTCGGCAAGCTTTCACTCTTTCTGCTGTAATTAAACCATCCGGAAAAAAACGTTTCGTCAAACGAAGTGAACCCAATTTTGCACTGTGTATATGATGCATCTTTCCAAATTGTCCGATCACCGATTCGGTGCTTCCACCACCGATGTCTATCACCAATGCTTTTTGTGTGATAATTGGCAATGCATGCATTGCACCCACATAAATGAGTCGGGCTTCTTCTATACCGGAAATAACATCAATATGAATCCCTGTCTCTTTCTCAATCAATGAAATGAAGAAGTCCTTGTTTTCTGCTTCTCTGAGCGCACTCGTTCCTATAGCCCTTATCTGTGCATTGGATTTTCGAGCCATGATTGAAAACCTCTTCATGGCTTTCAAACCTCTTTCCATGGCTAAATCTGAAATATGCTTAAAGTCAGAAGTGGCATCCCCTAAACGAACCATTTCTTTTTCGCGAGACAATATGCGGAGAGAACCTTTCTCCGTAACTGATGCAATGACGGCATGAAATGAATTCGTTCCAACATCTATAGCAGCAATGCGGCCAAGACTATCATTTTTTGGTTCGATCATTGGATCTCAAGGAATGGACTATTGTTTTTCCATCATCATAAATGACAGATTCATCTTTTTTGAATGATTGTTTCGATTTTGGAATGAATCCTAATAGAAAACGACGAAGGAGGCCTAGCAAAGCAACAATTGCAAAAACAATTCCAAGGATTATGGCAATGATCAATAGAAAAAACTTACCCATATTTATCCAATTTAGAATTGTACTTCAGTCTTTAGGGAAATTTCCTCCAATACGGCACTGACATTCAGGCATTCATGCAGCGGTCCTTCATAAACAGTTGCTTTACCTGAATTATGAACCTCCCATGTCAAATGCTCCGCTCTATTCATAGAACAATGAACTGCTTTCAGTATCTGTAGGATGACTTCATCAAAAGTATGATGCTCATCATTGAATAATATGACCTTTGCATGCATCGTACCTGTAATGGAATCGAGAGTCTCTACCAACTGCTCTTCTTTTGTATCTGGAAACACGGTAATTCAGCTTTTGAATGTAACAAACAACATTAGCAAAAATAATGAAGATGCACCTTTTAGACATGAATGTATGTATGATTGTCAATAAAATCTTATTTTTGACCATTGAGTCAATTAATTGAGTGATACACAATGGCTAGAACGAAATCCGCACCCGAAAATAGGATTGCAAAACGATTGCTCATTCTTGAAACAGCAATCGGAATATTTGCTTCCAAAGGTTATCATGCCACAACGATGCAGGATGTAGCAGATGCTCTAAGTATAGCAAAAGGAACTATTTACGAGTATTTTCCAAATAAGGAAGACTTATTTCTAGCTGTCTATGATATGTGGATGGATGAATATGAACAAGCCATGCACAAAGCTGTTGATAATCATTTTGATCCGGTATCAAAAGCTGATGCTTTGATTGACACTACAGTCGAATTTTATGAAAAACATGCAAAATATGCACCATTACTTTTGGAATTCTGGGCACATGCTCTTCGAAGTTCATCTGATATATTTTTGGTTCGAATACGAGAGATGAAAAAAAGACTTGCTGAATTAGGTGTAGAAGTTACAAATCAAATGCAAAAACTCCATCTCTTCAAGAAAGTTGATTCAGGTTCATTTGCAGTTTTGGAATTGGGAATATCTGACGGAATATTTCTTCAATGGGTCTTGGATGGTCAGCAATATTCTCTTAGAGATGCTTATAAATTTAGGCAATCTGTTATTGGATCGGGACTGATGACCGATACATTGCGAACAATAGTTGCGACAAAAGTCGAAAAGAAATTGAAACAAGGATTTATAAAACAATCAATTAATCGGAGTTAATCCACATGAAGCGAATGTATACTATAGTATGCTTAATGCTTTGCATGATATTCATTGAGAATATACATGCTCAAAACATTATCCCTGTGTCCATCAAAGTTGTGGACAAAGAAAACAAGCCCTTGAAAAATGTGACATTTCGCATTGATACGAAGGGTGCCACAACGGATGAAAATGGTGAAGGTACTATTTCCTTGCCCAAAGGCTCTTATGAAATGCAATTGTCTTTGATTGGATATTCAAATACAAAAATGGTAATTGAAGTAGTGCCAAATATGCAGAAAATCACCATGAAATTAGAAGAAAGGCAGACAAGAACAGAAGACGTCACCGTATACGGTGCTTCTCGCAGGCAGCAAAAAATCACAGAAGCTCCCGCAGCGATTTCTGTTGTTCTTCCAAAGGAATTGGCCATGGCAAATTCACATGGACAAGTTGCCAAAACCATTGAAGCAATTCAAGGCGTTGATGTTGTACAAAGCGGAATGAATGATTTCAATGTGAATATGCGTGGCTTTAATAATTCGATCAATAGAAGAGTATTGGTTTTACTTGATGGACGAGATCCATCCACTCCGCTTCTCAATCTTGTTGAATGGAATTCTTTTCAAACCAATATGGGTGATATTGCTTCGATTGAAGTTGTCCGTGGTCCCGGATCTGCACTCTATGGATCTAATGCCTATAATGGCGTGATCAATATCACATCTAGTGCACCAAAAGATATTCAAGGTACAAGAGTAAGTTTGACCGGTGGTGATTTTGAGACTTTCCGTGGGGATATCCGCCATGCCGGTGGTATTGGATCTTTGTATTATAAATTCAATGCAGGGTATTCCTCGCAAAGACAAAGCTGGGTGAATTCACGCGATACAACAAGAGGTGGAACACTTGAATATCCCGGACTTGCTCGTGATGTTGCAGGGAATCGTTCCGGCATTGGCATGATTGCAAATATTGATTCTCTTATCAATGCAAATAAATATGCGACCAATGTTTTCGGTTCTGCCCGTTTTGATTATGAATTAGGTAATGAAGAAAGAATGACCGCTGAAATGGGATTTTCGCGTTATGGTGGTGAGTATTTTGTGAATCAAACAGGACGCATTCTCATCAATGATGTAGAAAAACCATATATGCGCTTGGCCTATAATTCCTCATCATTGAATGTTCAAGCTCATTGGAATAGAAGAAATACAATCACACCGCAAATTGTGATGAATGCCGCGGCAAGTTCTGCGGAAAGAAGTGATGTCTATGTGATTGATGCTCAATGGAATGGCTCTTTTATGAATGATGCCATGAAATTGATCGTGGGTGCTTCTCATGAATATCAAGCAGTGAATACATCCATCATCGGTGCTTTGCCACTGCTTAATCCTGATAATTTGCATAATAATTTTAGTGGTCTCTATGCTCAAGCTGAGATAGATCTACATTCTACTCTTCGTTTTGTTGGTGCCGCTCGCATAGATCGTTCCACATTCTTTGATACGCAATTCTCACCAAAAGCAGCATTGGTTTATACGCCAGAAGACAATCACACATTCCGTTTGACTTTAAATCGCTCCTTCCTTCGTCCAAGTTATGCCGATTTATATCGGTATTCGCCCGCCGGTGCACCTGTGAATCTTGCAGCATTGGATTCAACTATTGCTTCAAAGTATAATGTTCCAAGACTTGGTTTGACTTCAGCCGTTCCACAATGGAATCTTGGCAATCCTAATATCCAAGTTGAAACAGCAATGTCATACGAAGTTGGATATAAAGGCATCATCAATAAAGATTTCTTTGTGACCGTGGATGGATATCTCAATAGAAGAACAAATTTCATCTCTGTTCCTTTGGGTGGACTTGCTCCGGATGTGTATACTCCTCGCAGATATGAAAATGAGCAAGCAAATGCTGAATTAAAAAATGAATTGGATAAAATCAATAGACTGTTCTATGATCGTTTGGCGACAATACCAGCAACTGGCGCAGCAGCACTCATCATTACTCCAAAAAATATTGGAGTGATTAATGAATATGGTGTTGAAATAGGACTGAACTACTATATCATGAATGGTCTTTTGTTTCAAGCAAATTACTCTCATCTTGGTTTCACTGTTGAAGAGAATTCCCTACAAGCACAAAAGATAGTACCTAATGCATCACCAAATAGATATAATTTCGGTTTGCAATATGATAAAGATGGAATTGAGATTGGAGTGCAAGTTCGCGGAGTTACGGGATTTGAATGGGTAGCCGGATTGTTCCAAGGCTATGTTCCGGAATATTGGCTCGTCAATTTGAATGCAGGATATAGCATTTCTCCTGAGATCAAAGTAAGCGGAACGATTTTCAATGTATTGGACAGAAGACATTATCAAATCTTTGGAGGTACAATTCTTCAAAGAATGGCAAGTATGAATCTTACGCTAAATATCTGATGCACAATAAAAAAGGCTCTGAGAAATCAGAGCCTTCATTTTTCGTGTCGGTGTGGCGGGATTCGAACCCACGACCCCTACTACCCCAAAGTAGTGCGCTACCGGGCTGCGCTACACACCGAATCGAGCACAAATGTAGGGTATTTTTGTGAAAGTAGGAAGTCGTACTTTGCTTTATGGGACAATAATAAGTTGTTCTGTCATGCGCTGACCATCAAGAGAAATAGTCATGAAATAAGTCCCTGCCACAAGACTTCTCACTTGCAATTGCATCAAATGCATAAGTCCCAAAGATTGTATATCATTGAATTCAATTGACTTTTCTTCGATTATTCTTCCTGAAACATCAGTAAGCATAACTGAATATCTTCCAAGTTTATTGATGGGGAATTGAATCTGAACATCCTTGCCTGAATGAGTTGGATTAGGAAACATTTGCAATAAAGTTGGGGACATTCCATTGATGATGAGTCTCTTGCCGCCAACTTCACAAATATCAAGTTCAATATTTCCATCGATTGTATTAATCAAAGCAAAAGGTGTAGAATTCCATTTTGCCGGAAGCCATTTCAAAGGTGTTGAGATCATTGAGTCAAGTTGAATGATACCTGAAACAGTTGTCAATATTGAATCATTGATTGCTAATGGTTCTTTTGTAAACTGAACACTAACTATTCTATTACCATTTGCATCTACTGTGCTGGACAATAAACCTTTGGTTGCATTTTTCGGATAGAATATCGCGCCATTCACAGCAAATGAAATTGTCATGTCCGCAAGAACGGAATCCTTGCCTGGAATAGAATATATGATTGGAATTTCAAAGGAGTCGGCTTTTGGATCAGCTTTGGGAGAATTACCAAATCGCATTCCTAAAGAGGGAAGACTTGCGCTTGCAGTAATGGGTATAAAAATAGAATCAATACATGATTTCTGATTTGCGATTGAAAGTACTTCAATAGTATCTTTTGAAATTCCGGAGGAAGACATGGTGATGGAAATTGAAATTATCAGTGAATCACCTGGTTGTAGTTCTGTTGGCAATGCAGGTATAGTTTTACTGATTTGAAATGGCGATTGCAAACCAAAAGAGCTTGTTGTGATATATGCAGATCCAGTACCTGTATTTCTGATGGTGATGGACTCAGTATTTGTAATTCCAATGGATTGATTTGGACTGGTGATATTTGGTTTATCAGCTATAAGAATAGCTTCCTTTCCTTTGCCTTGTATGTTTATGCGATCAATGGTATCACAAAGTGGATAATGAAGCTCAAGTGATATATTCTGCATGATATCATTCTGCGGAATATACTGAATGATAAATATTGTGCTGTCATTTCCGGGTATGGTATTTCTTTGAGGAGCAATTGTCCAATCAATACTTCCTGATATTCGGACGCTATCTGATGGAATAAGAACAGAAGTTCTATTGATGATATAGATAGTGTCTGTTACTGCAGAACCTATGCAAGTTTCAGGAAGAGTGAATGTTCTGTTATATAGTGTATTTCGCATAGTACGATATGCCAATTCAATGACTTCTGCTTTGCCAGCATAGGCGACTCTCCAACTTGAATCATTTTTAGCATTCGAGCGGATGATCAAAGTATCGAAAAATGTTCCTTTTTGATTGACTTTTGCAAAACCAATCGTAATCTGAATCGAATCACCGGCTTTGACATTAATAGGATAATTTTGAGTTTTGACCGTAAAGAACCCTTTGTTTTTGGACTCCCAATACGCTGAATCAATAGTCAAAATGCCATTACCTTTATTCTTAATATTGATTGTATTGAACACTGTATCATCGGAGCAGAGAAGAGGCGTTGACAAAGAAATAATCGTATCACTTGCTATGATAGGATATACCGGAGCATAGAAGACATTTCCCGCAGATTGGGAGATGATGAACAAGGGTTCATGCTCAAATTCATTTTTAGTTTTAAAAATTCTATTGGACTGCATAGCCATCAGATAGTATAAGGAATCAGGCAATAATACTGGATCATTAAAGGGCATGACCAATACTCCCTGATCTCGAGCTTCTGTGAAGGCATAAGGAATCCAATCACCATTATGTGATTTGAGATAAAATTGAATACTATCCCCACATGAATATACAAGACTAAGAGCTTGAGATCTGTCTACAAATGAAGCCGATTCTATTGTTACCCCTCGATAGCTTTCTTGTCCAACTTGATTCACAATTGGATAAGAAAAAGGATTTAATGTTGGATATCTGGGAGATTCAAAACGGAATCGACCTTCACCACCTGAAGTGGGTCCTGGTCCACCGGCAATGGAATGAGACATAGTAGAAATTGCATCTCTAGCACCAATACCGATATATCCACCAGAACCACCTCCACCATTCGGATTATTGTCTTCACCACTTGAGCCTTTTGCTTCCAAAATGATATTGGAAATTGTTTGACCGTGAAAGTTTAATGCACCACCACCACCTCCACCATATCCCGAACAAGTAATTGTTCCAAAACCTGCTCTTGGATTTCCGGTTCCACCACCACTTCCTCCGGCAATAGGAACGACGGCTCTATTTCCAACTACTTTACCACCATTGATTGCATTCGATGAAGCACCTTCTGTTCGAAATCCTCCGCCACCACCGAAAAGTCCATCGGTAGGCGAACTGCCACCTCCATAAAAACCATCTATTTCACCATTTCTTCCATAAGATCCGGATCCTGACATGCCATAGGGATGACCTGTTCCGCCACCTCCGCCTTCATAAGCTCTACATTCACCACCTTGAACACCGGTTATAGTAGTTCCTGAAATTGGACCTCCCACACCCTTTCCTGTTCCGATACCAATGATAGTGTAATAGTTATTTGTAAAGGGAATACCAGCCCCATTTCTCCCACCTGGAGCTCCTCCCGAATAACCATTACCTGCATTTGATGTTGGATTAGATATATCGCAGAATACACCTGCACCACCTCCGCCACCCGGACCACCATTTTGTCGATTGGCATTGACAGAAATGATGCTTCCGCTTCCTTGTACATTACCTTGAACAATCAATGTAAATGGAAGATATCCTTGATTTCCATCGAGATAGGGGTCACAATCATTAGTGCTTATCTCGTATTTCCCATTGAGAGGTAATATCATTGAGTCAACAATCATTGCCCCTTTTCGTGATCGTTTACCCCATGTTCCTGCACCAAATACACTCGTTTGTGATTCACTGACCCGATTCCCAAATGAGAATGGTTGTACAATATATAGTGTGTCAATTTTAGATTGTACTCCATTTACCGTCACGCAAATAGGTATGCGGAATCTATTTTGTAATAAAGACCAATCCCAAGAATTTGGATTGGGTCCTCCCGCAATAATCGGCGGTACAAAGGCTTGAATACTTATGACTCTTCCTTCCCAACTTATGATGAAAGGTGAGAATACTATTGTATTTGAATCGGCTGGATTGAGTGTTTGCACGCGAATGATATCAGATCTATTGTTTAGATAAATACCATCAGTTCCAAATGCACCTTTTTCCGAAGCAGGCGCAAGAATTTCCATTGCTATATTCATTCCGGGAGAGCAAATGTCAGGAATCACTGCAGAAATGGAAGGTTGAGCTGTAAGGGAATACCATTGAAAAAACATTCCCGCCAAAAAAAGACTTAAATATATGATGCGTGACATCAAGATATTCCTCAATGGTTGAAAAGAAGTAGGCGAAATATACAAAGTGCTGAATGAAGCAACAAAGGAATCGAATCTCTCAGTCAAGATTCTTTGTATTGATGCCAAGTTGGTCAATGCGATAGCGCAATTTGGCCCTGGATACCCCAAGAATTTTTGCCGCCCTGATTTGATTGCCCCCGGTTATGCTCAATGTTTTAAGGATGAGATCCTTGATAACATTGTTCATCTCAACTCCATCAGGATGAATTTGCAGAATATGTTGCCCATCCTGTAATTCTTTCTGTTTTTGTGATTGAGAAGTATTGCGAAGAAAAGATAATGAATCTTTTGAAATCGTTTCTTCAGATTCAAGGAGAATAATTCGCTCAATCACATTTCGTAATTCTCGAATATTACCTTTCCATGGATGATGCTGAAGTATGTCTGCTGCTTCAGGTGAAAAACCCGAAACTGTTTTGGCAAATTTCTTATTGAACTCGGTGACAAACACACTGGCAAGAGGAAGAATGTCCTCTTGTCTTTCGCGAAGCGGCGGCAGGGTGATCATTGCCACATTGAGTCGATAATATAAGTCTTCGCGAAATTTTCCTTCTTCAACCAATTGCTCGAGATCACGATTGGTGGCGGCAATCACACGAACATCCACTTCCACTTCTTTCGTGCCACCAAGTCTGTAAAAAGTTCTTTCTTGAAGCACGCGAAGGAGTTTTACTTGCATCTCAAGACTCAGCTCTCCGACTTCATCCAAAAGAATTGTGCCTTTGTCAGCTTGTTCAAATCTACCGGGTTTTACTTTTTCCGTAGCACCAGTGAAAGCACCTTTTTCATACCCAAAGAATTCATTTTCAGCCAATTCTCTCGGAATCGCTCCACAGTTGATCGTAATGAATGGCTGTCTAGATCTTCCACTACTCATGTGAATGAATCGAGCCATTAGTTCTTTTCCGGTGCCTGATTCACCCAAGATGAGAGCTGTGGTATCTTCTGCTTTTGCAACTATTTGCGCGATTTGTACTGCTTTTCTGATTGCAGGAGATGTGCCCAATATCTCTGCAGAATCATCCATAAAGAGATTTGCTTCAAGTTCCTTGACTTTCTTTCGTAGAGCATAGTTTATAAGTGCTCTATCGACTGTCACTTCCAATTGATCTTTATCAAATGGCTTAATGATGAAATCATCCGCTCCAATGCGCATAGCACGAACGGCTAATTTGATGTCATTGAAACCGGTGATTAGAATGATAGGGAAGGACATCCCGGCAGAACGGATTGCATTGACTATTTCCAATCCATTGACCGGCCCCAAGAAAATATCAAGCAATAATACATCTGGTTCAGATTCACGAAACGACTCTATGGCATGTTCCATAGAATCATAAGAGGTAATCCCGGCATATTTGTCTTCCAATGTTTCATGAATCATTGATGACAATGCAGGATCCATCTCAAGCACAGCTATTGTATATGCCTGAACTGACACGATATTCCGCTAGATAAGATTAAGAAAGTCATCACCCGAAGCGTGACTTCGGGGCTGCAGTGATGCTTTGCGAATATATGAAAAGATGTAGAATATTCTACAATTCACTGGCGAAAAATCACCAATCATCTAATGATTGAAAGCATACCTCTTTGTATGGCACCTGTTTTTTCAGTAATAACATAACCATAAATTCCACTCGAAAAATCAATTGGAATATTATCATTATAGTTTATTTGTGAACCATTTACGGATGTTAGTACAATGTCTGAATCAATAAAATTTGGGTCAATATATAAGGACTGAGTTGTTGAATTCCAAAAAATTGGATCTCTCTCGGTTGATTTGGCCTCATGAATTGAACTTACATTTCCTACATTGAATGTCAGAGAAATGGAAATTCTATCAGAAGGATCTTCTTCATTGAAGAAGGCAAAATCCAATATTGAAATACCTTCTTTGGGTTCATTGAATACAGCATAATGATCTATATAGGCTGTGAATGCATTGGTATCTTGTCCTGGTTTTAAGGTTATGGGCTTTCCACCTGCAATATCTCTGGCATCCACAACACCGAATGAATAGCATTGTTCCCAGCAAAAATATGCTCTATGAGAAGGGGATAACTTTGAAGTATCCATGGTTACCCACACTTTAACGGGTGATGAGCTCACATTTTTCACATGGAGATTGATTTTTGCAACATCTACTTCCAAATCAAAGTTGACCGTTCCATTTGGAGTTTTTGTGAATTCTAAACTTTGTGAAAATATCGGAGATAAACTTCCAAGTAAAATCACAAAAAATAAGCAGAAAAAGGAACTATAAGTTTTCATGTTTACGATGTGTAATTGTGGCACATTATGGGGAAAAACTACCGAAAACTTGGCTTAACAGCAAGTTTTTTTTATTTTGTACATGGCATTTCGGTTAATACATGCCAAATGTAAAAGTACTTACTCACCATTCTCCTTCGGAGCATTTATGAGAACCATGTTCTTGTCAATTTCATTCATGTTTCTTGCGCTTTGCAGTATTACAGAATCACATGCTCAAGACAATGTAAAGCAGGTCATTCCATCAGCTTCGATTAAGAATATCAAAGGTGAAAAGGTCAATTCCGCCACCATTACAAATGATGGTAAACCGATTCTTCTGAACTTTTGGGCTACATGGTGCAAACCATGTATTCAGGAATTAAGTAATCTTAGTTCACTCTATGATGATTGGAAAGAAGCAACAGGCGTGAAAATCGTAGCTGTTTCTGTGGATGATGTCCGTAATTCAGCAAAGGTTGCTCCATTTGTCAATGGAAAACGTTGGGAATATGAAGTATATCTAGATGAGAACGGTGATCTCAAAAGAGCAATGAATGTTAACAATGTGCCGCATTCATTTTTGATAGATGGAAATGGCAAAGTTGTCTGGCAACACAATTCTTATGCCCCTGGCGATGAAGAAAAATTATATGAAGTATTAAAGCAAGTTGCTGCCGGTCAGGAAGTAACCGGACATTAATTGAAAATCAATAAAGCCCATCGAATATACGATGGGCTTATTGTATTGGATTTATTTTCTCAAGGTCATATGAAATCACTTTTACTTTTAGCATGCTTTTTTTGTTTTTCAATTTCTCTCATGGCGCAAAATCAAAGTGATGGCACCATCGGAGGAAATTTTCAAATTGATGTTCAATCATATTCACCTGATTCACTTATCGGTGCTCAAAATGTACCCGAAAAAGTTCGATCCAATGCTTTCCTAAACCTTAATTACACAAAAGGTAATTTTAGTGCCGGTGTACGATATGAATCTTACTTAAAGGAAATTCTTGGATTCTCACCAAATTGGGGAGGAAAGGAAGGGAATGCCGGAATTGGATATCGATATGCTCGCTATACAAATGATGATTTTGATGTGACTATTGGTAATTTCTATGAGCAATTCGGGAATGGAATGATTCTTCGAACTTATGAAGAAAGAGGATTAGGATTAGACAATGCACTCGATGGCGTTCGTGCAAAATTAACAATGTTGAAGGGGTTACAGATAACAGGTGTTTTTGGTAAGCAACGCTCATTCTTCAATGTTGGCCCCGGGATCGTTCGAGGAATAGACGGTGAATTATTGGTTGAGGATTTTCTTAAGAATTTTGGCGACAATGTTTCAATTCTTCCGGAAGGATGGAGACTCAGATTCGGTGGAGGTGTGGTCAGTAAATATGAACAAGATACAGATCCAACCTTGAATCTTCCTGAAAATGTGCTAGCCTATAATACACGCATGACATTCCAAGCTGATGGCTTTGCTCTAGATGCTGAGTATGCGTATAAAATCAATGATCCAAAAACGACAAATGTAAATACATTTAATCCTGGAAGAGCTTTATATGTGAATGCATCATATTCTGCTCCGGGAATCGGTGTGAATATCTCATTAAAGTCACTTGACAATATGGACTTTCGTTCGAGTCGTCGTTCGCAATTGACTGACCTCGTTTTGAATTATCTTCCTGCTGTCACGAAACAATATACATATCGTTTGTTGACGCTATATCCTTATGCAACTCAGCCCAATGGCGAGATTGGTGTTCAAGCTGATTTATTGTACACATTCCCAAAGGGTAGTTTCCTAGGTGGTAAATATGGTACTTCGATCAATATCAATTATGCAAGAGTTCATTCCATTGATTCTTCAAGAAATCTGAGCGATTCAACTGCAATAGAGGGCAATCTATATAACACCAACTTTCTTTCTTTTGGACGTAGAGTATTTTTTGATGATATCAATGTTGAAATCCAGAAGAAATGGTCAAAAGATTTTAAGACCAATTTTGGTTATATGCGCCAGTATTATTTGAAGGAATTGATTGAACTCCTTCCAGGAACAGGTGCCATAAAGACAGATGTCATTACATCTGAGTTCATTTATTCGCTTACCACAACAAAGACAATTCGTATAGAATTACAACACATGGCAGCTGAGCATAGAAAAATTGATGCAGAAGGCAATGACAAAGAAGCAGAAAAGGACGCAAATGGTTTTACCATTTCTCCAAAATTGGATAATAATAATGGTAGTTGGATTTATGCTTTAGCAGAATATACTATCGCTCCTCAATGGTTCATATCAATGTTCAATGAATATAATTATGGTAATGAGGATCCAAATCGCAGACTGAATTATCTCAGTGGAAATATTATTTATGTGAAAGATGCTCTCCGCTTATCTGTTGGATATGGCCGAGTGCGTGGAGGTATCTTATGCGTTGGTGGTGTTTGCCGTCCGGTACCTGCTTCTAATGGATTTTCACTCTCTGTTTCATCCACATTTTAATCTTGAGGTTTTTCATCATGAATAGATATTTCTCAGTGGCTTTATGTGTGATGTTTGTCATGCTCCTTTCAGCATGTGATGAGATTGCACCGCCATATAAACAATCCGGTGGTGTTGTAGTTGTCACCGGTGAACAAAAAGTATTAATTGAAGACTTTACCGGATTTCGTTGTGGAAATTGTCCGGCAGCAGCAGATATTGCAAATAATTTATACAAAGCATATAAAGGCAAACTTATTGTCCTAGGAATACATAGCGGACCTACTTTTGCTTCTCCTCGCGGAAAATTGTATGCAACGGATTTTAGAACCACAGTCGGTGAAGAATTATTCAATACATTCTTGGGTGCCACAGGTGGTCAGCCCAATGGCATGGTGAATCGTGCAGGTGATGGAAACAAAATCATCGCACCTGATGGTTGGTCTGCACAAGTGGCTGCAGAACTTGAAAAAGAAGCCAAGGCAATCATCGATCTCGCTCCTAAATATGATTCAAATACTCAAATATTAACGGTGGATGTAGATGTTCGATGGCTTGCCGAAGGAGCAGAAGATGATCACTTGGCTGTATATTTGAGTGAAGATTCAATCATCTATCCCCAAAAAGATTATCGCAGACCTTCCTTAGGTTTGAGTGAAGATGATTCAAACTTCGTGCATATGCATGTTTTACGCTCAGCTGTCGGAGAATTTGGTACTTGGGGAGAACAAATCCCTTCTCAGAAATCCGGAACGAAAGTCTCAAAACGCTATACATTGAGTTTTGCCGGTAAGCCGTGGAGACCGAAATATTGTTCTGTGGTCGGAATACTTCACAGTAAAAATGAAGGTACGATCATTCAAGTAAATGATGCAAAAATTAAATAATATTATTGAGGTTTTTTACAATGAGTTCATCTAGTTCACCCTTAACAGGTTTTTTGAAATTCTTCGGTGCCGTAATTATCAGCATCATCACGCTTTCAGTTGCAATGTTTCTTGCAGGAACAATCTCTCCCGGTTCTGATACAATGGGATCCCATCGCTGGATGACGGGAATGATACTCACGGTACTCGGAATGGCTATAGGAATTACGGCAACATATGCACCAAATCCATTGGATGATCCAAAGAATCCCAGTTCCATTTTCACGAATATGTTTGAATGGGTAGGTATGATGACATTTTTCGGAGGTCTTGCATTATTTGTTTCTGCTCAGGCATCACAATTCAAATTTTAACATATCTGTGAATCAATACATGAATGTCCTCAATTATGAACGCGACTCGATCGCTGTACATAATGGTGAATTGACATATACAGAAATCACCAAAAATACGCTTCAACAAATCGAAGAAAAGAGTTCACTCAATGCTTTTTTACATCTTCATGAAGAAGCTTTGAGTATTGCAAAAGTAGCAGATGAACGAGTGAATAATGCTCCTTTGCTCAATGGAATGACCATTGCTCTGAAAGACAATATATCGGCAATTGGCATGCCCATGACATGTGCATCCAAAATGTTGGAACATTTTCAGCCGATGTATAATGCAACAGTTGTGAATCGATTGAAAGAACATGGCTCTATCATTCTTGGTAAAGTCAATATGGATGAATTCGCGATGGGATCAAGTGGAGAGACATCATATTTTGGTCCAACTGATCATCCAATGTTTTCAGGATATGTTCCCGGTGGATCTTCTTCTGGTTCAGCTGTTGCAGTGGCCGCTGGATTATGTCATGCTTCTCTGGGTTCTGACACCGGAGGGTCTGTACGACAACCCGCCGCATTTTGTGGTATCTATGGCTTTAAACCTAGTTATGGTAGAATTTCCCGCTTTGGTTTAACGGCATTTGCTTCATCTCTTGATCAAATAGGGATTTTTTCGGGTGATATGCCAACTATGGCAAGAGTTTTCGATGCAATCTCCGGTCATGATGAGCATGATTCCACTACAGCGAGTATTCCGCCTTCTCGGTCTTATTCAACAATGATGAATCATCCGGTTGATCTGCAGAAGATAACATTGGCAATTCTCCCTGTGGATGAATTAATCGGTCTAGACCCCGAAGTTAGAAAAGCGTATGATCATACAATAGATCTTTTAAAGAATGCAGGCGTGAATTTCATTCATGCATCCATTCCCGGTTCAAAAGCTTGGATACCTACATATTATATTCTGGCAACAGCTGAAGCATCTTCAAATCTTGCCCGATTTGATGGAGTACGATATGGATGGAGAGATAGTTCAGATATTAGTGACATGACTTCAGCTACAAGAAGTACGGGATTTGGAAAAGAAGTGAAGAGAAGAATCATGCTCGGCACATATGTCTTGTCATCGGGATATTATGAAGCATATTATGTGAAAGCTCAGAAGGCTCGTCGAGCAATCTCAGAAGGGTATGTCACTATCTTTTCACAAGCTGATGCAATGTTATTGCCGACAACTGCCGGACTGCCATTTAAAAGAGGAGAAAAGAAAGATCCTCTAGAAATGTACCTTTCAGATTATTTTACTGTCTCTTCAAATATTGCGGGAATACCTTCAATTAGTTTTCCAGTCGGTTTTTCCGGACAAGGACTTCCAATAGGTATGCAATTACAAGCTTCACTGATGAATGATGAGAAACTTCTGTCCATCACTCATGCAGTGTCAGGCATTGTATCGACATAATATTGTTCCTTTTTTTCAAGGATTATTCATCTGTCGATTGTGATCTTACATATCTTCATTGAAATCTTCATTTGTGTTTCAATGATGCTTTCGCCCAATCTCTTTTGTCAAGAGATTGTGTGCTTTTTACCCACAGGTACTTCCAAGACTCTATCGTTTATACAGTCGCAGCAACAGAAATATGTGAAGATTTCTGAGCTGAGTAAGCAATTGCTCATTGGTACTGTATACAATCCTGCAAAGCAAACATTATCATTTAAAAAGGGGAGTCTTACATTTGCCCCTCAATCAACATTGTTGAACTTCACTCTGAAAGATGGATCAGAATATTCAACAAGAATGAAATATGCTGTCATCAAACAACTATCTGAACATTTTGTACCATTTGATGAATTCGTTACTGCATTGCATTCTTTGGGATTACATTCAATTGAAAAAAGGGGTGAAAATCTCTATCAAATTGGTAAAGGCATAAATCCACTTCTTGCTTCAACATTTGCAATTCCTGATGAAATGCTTGACGAAGAAGGTGGTGAAGAAACATTTGATGAATCCGAAAGTGAAGCATTTAACAAAGAAGAACTGATTGTATCATCCGGTTATACGGAAAATCAACAAGCAATTAAAAAACAGAATGAGAAAAAGATAGCACCAAAAGAAAAAGTCCTCCAAGCAATAGTAGAATCTGCTGATGCATCAAATACTGAGAAATGTACAATCACCGGAATATCACTTGAAACAATCGATGATCGTTACACAATTGTATTTTCTTCAAATATAGGTTTGGAAAAGTATCAAAAACCTGAAATCAGAGGAAGGGAAGTCATCATTCGTTTTCCGGATACTGAAGATGGCACCAAATCTCTGCAGAAATTCACGACATTCCCCAATATTAAGTCATTTGGTAAAGAACAAATCCGAAATTACTTGCTGTATACTGTACGGTTTTCGCAGGATATTGAAAGAGCAGAAATAAGAAAAATCGCTTCTAGATCAGTACAAGTCATAATTACTTTAAAACCTGTCGAGAAAATTGAGTCAGCGCCAAAGGTAAAGGGAGTTTGGGATTTGGATGTTATTGTATTAGATCCTGGTCATGGCGGTGAAGATGCAGGTGCAATCAGCATTAACGGTCATAAAGAAAAAGACATTGCTTTGTCAATAGCAAAAAGAGCTAAGGAATTATTAAAGAAAGAGCTCCCAAACACTAAAGTTGTCATGACAAGAGATGATGATACTTTTGTGGAATTATACCGTAGAGGACAAATTGCAAATAAGAATAAAGGAAAATTATTCATCAGCATACACTGCAATTCTATGCCAACAAAACCCCATCCTGCAAATGGATGTGAGTCTTATATTCTAAGGCCAGGTAGAAATTCAGAAGCAGTTCGTGTGGCTGAAAAAGAAAATGCCGCCATCAGACTTGAAAAAGAGCAAGTCAATTATGATGATATGAGCGAAGAAAAGCTTATCATATCAACTATGGCTCAATCAGCTTTTGTCAAGTTTAGTGAAAAATATGCCGCTATGCTTCAAAAGGAAGTTGCCGGAAAAACCGGATTGTTTAATCGCGGTGTGAATCAAGCAGGATTTTTGGTTTTGGTAGGAGCTTCGATGCCAAATGTATTATTCGAAACAGGCTTTCTGTCGAATATCAATGATGAAAAAGTATTAGCTTCAGAAAAGGGACAACAGATGATGGCTGAAGGGATAGTGAAAGCCATCAAGCGCTATGCAAATGAATATGCCAAAAACAATTAAAGAATTAAATCAACACTTTCTGAATATGTCCAAGTAATTCTTTTACTTGTTCTTTAGTACATACATATTTAACCCCATGTGTTTTGGCTTTGTGAATTCCCTCATGATCATGTTTTATGTCAGTATATGCTATGATATTGATTGCTTGAGCTTCCTTTACATCACGAATGTTATCAAAAAAAGAAAAAGCATCAAATGATTCAGCATGCATATTGACAATCACAAAGACTGGATTTT
>JBEEPK010000028.1:0-31937 GCA_041191145.1 Bacteroidota bacterium | reverse complement strand
CTGCTTGCACAAATGACTATAAGTACAAGAGATGTTGATAGTACTGATGCAATTCCAACTGGCGTGGCTGTAACTGCAAGTGAGTGGGCATTTGTTCCGTTTTCAAATGGCTTGGTTCGTATCGATACACGCGAATACAAAAACTACTCAACGATATCTCGTAAGGTATATTCAGGAATTGCTTATAATGATAGAAGAAGAGAAGTTCTCGCAAATGCTGAGGATGGACTCTATGTATTGAATGGAAATACGGGATTAGTACAAAGAGTATTGAAAGGGAGTTCTACCATTGACAAGTTTCTTCCGCAATAAACAATGAAAAAAGTATTAGCAGTGATATTGATCATTTTTGCTTTTGCTTCGATGACTTATATCGTTTCGAAAAGCATTGGTGACTATCAAAGGAATGTCAACAAGAATAAGTATGCAAACGGGGAGTCATTTTATCAACAAAAATGTGCCACATGTCATCAAACAAATGGGGAAGGTGTTCAGGATTTATACCCACCATTGCAGTCGAGTGATTTTTTACGCAATGACAAAGCTAGAATCATCAATGTGTTATTGCAGGGAATATCGGGACATATAACAGTGAATGGAATATCCTATAATGGAGTAATGCATCCTGTATCGGGAACAGACAAAGAATTGAGTGAACTCTTGAATTATGTCTATTACCGATTCGGTAATGGAGAATATGAATTCACTCCTGAAGAAATAGCAGTGTTCAGGGAATTACATTCAAGTCATTCATCGAATTGATTTTTTCTTTTTTGATTTGGTTTTTGTCGGCTCAAGTTTGATGAGCTCAAGATTTTTTCCATGTCTATGCTGAATATTCACTTGTAATATATGTGCAAGTGTTGGCACGATATCCGCCGGATCGGTCTTTCCTTGAATTTGTGTAGGAGGGATTCCACCACCAAAGAACATGAGTGGAACATGTGTATCATAATCATACGGGGTGCCATGACTTGCAGGTTTTGATCCAAAGAGCCAATAAGGTTTTACCATGAACATGATTTCACCGGTTCGATCAGGATGAATATCATTGCGATACATTTCAAGTAATTCTTTGGTCCACCCGGGTGGTATGAGACCTTGTTGAATCATTGAGGTTGGGACAGCATGAGCGATGCCATCAATTTTTGATAATACAGTGCACAGCGTGTCTACTATCATATTTGTTTCATAACCACTACTGAGAACTGTGGTATCATTCAAAAAAATGGATGGTGGTTCAATATATTTTATCCATGTGGCATTCTCTTTCTGACCACATTTTTTTCCTATCTCTTTTTCCAAGGTTTCTTTCAATGTTATTTCGTTAATGCGGCCTGCATCAACAGGTACTTTTCCGAATCGTGTAATATATTCAGGAATTGGAGAAACACCATGATCGGATGCAATCACAACTAAATAATTCTGTTTACCGATTGTTTGATCCAAATGATCGAGAAAATCTCCGAGTATAGAATCTGCATGAATGTAGAGTTCTTGAATCTCACGGCTATCAGGTCCAAAAGTATGACCGAGGAAATCAGTGGTTGAAACTCCTATGCTAACAATGTCAGTAATCTCATCATTTCCAATTTCATTATTCTTGATTGCAAATTTAGCTGACTCAAACAAATAGGATATACCAAATGGAGAAGTGAGCATTGCTTCAGTATAATGCTGTTGGCCCGGCACACCGATTTCATGAGGAAATGTAAAATTACCTCCTGGAAAATTACCCTCTACAGTAACAGAATCTTCATAAGAGATGGAGTCTGGAATAATGGTTCTCCATACTTTTCCAGCATAGGCAGTATAGGGTAATGTTCTATTGAGATCTTCCAACCAACTTGGTTGAGTGTAATAAGTGGAAGTCGTGAAATTTTGTGTTTTCCAATCAAACCACAGAACGGTGTTTTGAGGATTTCGTCCAGCCATCAATATTGCTGATCTATCTTTTAATGCAATTGCCAATCCTTTGCTTTTGGGATGTTTTTTTTGGAGGACATCACCCAAAGTGAGTTGCTTCAATAATTCAGGAGATCTACCAATTGAGGGATTGCCTTTCACAGGATGTTTCTTGTCTTCGGTGCAATAGCAAATACAACCTGAAGGAGAATCAAAGAAATCATTTGAAACGATGCCGGTGAGTGATGGATAAGAACCCGTTAGTAACACTGCATGTCCTGGACATGTCATATTCGAGACATGATTGAAATGACAAAGTGGTGAATAAGCTCCTTCCTTCATGATCCTATTAAACCCTTTATTACCCCAGAATCGAGAAAAATTTTCCGGATAATCGCCACGCATTTGATCATATGAAATCACAATTACAGCTTTTGGCAGCTTAGGATTACTCTTAGATTGAGCTTGAATCAAAGGATTCAGAATAGAAATGGAAAAATATAATAGGGCGATATATATCTTCAACATGGAAAAACTTTGGGAGTGTTTGAATTTTGTCTTGCAAAAATGTGAAAAATGTCCGAGTTTTGCCTCCTCGATGCAAATCAAGCGCATTCTCGGAGGATTCGCATAATGGTATTGCAGCAGTCTTGAAAACTGCCGGGCTTCCGCCTGTGGGGGTTCGAGTCCCTCATCCTCCGCAACCCTCAAAAAAGCACTTCGAAGAAGTGCTTTTTTTTGTTCCCCCAAGAAGCTCGCAAATTCCGATAACCCTATGGAATATATGAGCTTATCCGAAATCCTTCAAGAGATGAGAATCTTTCGACCCTTCGCGGTCGCCTCCTCTTAGCACTATCGTTTACTTGGTTTTCTTGCTATTTGGGTATCTTTTTTTGATACCAATCCCAAGATATTGGGTGGGTTGAGAATAACAAATTTGATGAATGAAATGATAGATGATAATCTCTTATTGTGTCCAATCGCAAAAAAGGTTAAGAACTTTGACATTTGTTTGTCATTACTCTTAACCTTTTCTCTTGCACTAAATAGTACTTATTGACCGAAACTATATCTCGGCCCACCTGAAACAAAAATTGCTCTCATGCGATTTTTTTGTCCCGCAGTGAACATATACATGCACCCATCATCTGTATAATCCATGTAATTCATGGTCATCTCAGTTGGCTGTCCTGAGCATGTGCTTTTATGTGGATATATAGGGCATCCATAGTTAGGAGCATTATGGTTTGGAGTATCAGAAACTAAATCACTACCACAAGTTGCATCGCCCCAAATATGTCTGAGATTCATCCAATGTCCAACTTCATGTGTAGCAGTTCTCCCTTTATTGTAAGGGGCTTGAACAGTGCCAACTGTACCAAATGCATTGTCATCAATTACGATACCGTCTGTATTGATATTCCCACCAGGAAATTGAGCATATCCAAGAATTCCACCACTTAAGTTGCATATCCACATATTTAACTTGGTCGTTGGTGAAGAAGGATTTAAACCTCCCCTCGCTGTCATTTTCATCATATCATCAGCTTTCCAACTAGTCTTATTCGTAGCTTTTCGAATAACTCCGTCCAATACAAATCTGATTTTGGTAGTACCAGATCTCACAGATTGAAAAATTGTTGGTGTTTGATCATAGTCACTGTTTTGTGCTTGAAAATCTTTGTTCAATGCATCAATCTGAGATTGAATCTGAGTAATTGAAATATTTTGTGCGGATGTTTTGTAGAGAACATTTACGATGATCGGAATTTCAATTGTATCCCCAAATAGTGCTAAAGTTCTTGGTGATTTGTCCTGCATGATGCTTTGCGTAAAATCTTCAATAGCTTGCATACGCATAGCAAGGGATGGATCCTTAAGCAATTGCTCTTGCAAATGTTCATGAGAATAACATGTTCTCATGAGAATTGGCTCATCTATTGATTGTACAATTGCATCTTGATTCGAAGAATCAGTGCAACCCATCATGCTCATGAACATGAGTAAACAAATTCCGATTGCTGATTTCATGATGTACCTCAAAGGATTGTTGATAAGCGAACATAAGACTTTGCATGAACATGTCAATGTACAAATCCACTATTTACGTGTCATTATGCCTATCAATTGCGTTTACATGAGTACTATATGGTAAAATTTGAAATTATTCCTTATGTAGAAACAGTAGATTACAGTAATAATTGCTGAAATATTCCATAATTTCAATGCACTTATTGATAATCTTGAATCAACGAAATATCTGCCATGGATTCAATTGACAAAAAAATATTGAAAATCCTCCAAGAAGATTGCATGATTTCCTATAAGGAAATTGCAACTAGTATAGGTTTATCATATAATCCTACCTATGAAAGAATTCGCAGAATGGAGGAAGAGGGAATAGTCAAGTCAAGAGTGGCAATACTTGATCCGAAGAAAATAGGAGTGGATTTATTTGTCTATTGCAACATCACATTGAAAGAACAATCGAAAAAAAGTCTCATTGACTTTGAAAAACGTATTAAAAGCATACCTGAAATTATAGAAGCAGTGAGTCTCACAGGCGTTTATGATTATATGCTCAAAATTGCAATACGTGATATTGATTCATATAATTCTTTTATCATGAATAAGATTGCGAATATTCCGAATATCGGACAATATCATAGCAATATTGTCATGAGTGTTGTCAAAGATGAAACAGCATTACCAATTCTACTCGATGATTGATCAATTAAACAAACAATTCCATTCTCTTCTTACACTCTTGTTTGATAAGATCATTTCCAAGATTTCCAATACTTCCAATATGAGTGTGATGTACTGTTCTTGTTGCTGAGAATGTACCGCTCTCGATTTCATTTGAGACCTGCATATATGCATCTCTAAATGGCATTCCAGAAACCACTCTTCTATTTACTTCTTCAACTGAAAATAATACACCACAGAGATCTTCTTCGATGATGTGAGTATTGATTGTAAGATTTGAGATCATTAAAGTTGTCATTTCAATACAAGAGGCCAATTCTTGCATCGCAGGAAATAAGCATTCTTTTGTCAATTGAAAGTCTCTATGATACCCTGAAATCAAGTTATTTGTCAAAAGAGTCAATTCATTCGGCAATGCTTGAATGCGATTACATTTTGCTCTAATCAATTCAAATACATCGGGATTCTTCTTATGTGGCATTATACTGCTACCTGTAGTGAACTCTTTGGTAAGTCTAATGAGATTAACATGCTGATTCATGAAAAAACAGATATCCATTGATAGCTTTGAAAGAGTAGATGCAATTGAACTCAGTGCATATGCCGTAATTTTTTCAATCTTACCTCTCGTCATTTGAGCATAGATGGAATTGACATTCATTCTGCTCATTCCTAATTCTTTTGTAGTCAAATCTCTATCCAGAGGGAATGATGACCCATATCCCGCGCCAGAACCCAATGGATTTGTATTTGCTAATTCAAATGCTGTACCAATAAGCAGTATATCTTCGCTCAAGCTTTCTGCATAAGCGGAAAACCATAAACCAAAAGATGATGTCATTGCTAATTGCATATGGGTATAACCAGGCATCAAATTGCTTGCATACCGTTCGCTTTGTTTGAGTAATGTTTCAAATAATGATTCTGTCAATGAAGCTATTTCGCTTAATTCTTCTTTGATGAATAGTTTTATATCAAGTAGTGATTGATCATTCCTTGATCTCCCTGTATGAATCTTCTTCCCTAGATCACCCAATTGCTTGACAAGGTCGAATTCAATTTGTGAATGAACATCCTCGATTCCATCTTCTATTTCAAATGTACCTTGTTCGACATCTTTGGCTATAGAATCTAGGGCAGATTGCATTGCTTCGCATTCTGACTGTGACAATACATTGATTGCATGCAACATTGTGCAATGTGCTTTTGAGCCTATGATATCGTGCTTTGCAAGAAGCAAGTCAAACTCATTATCTCTACCGATAGTGAATTTCTCGATGATCATTTCATAATCACTTGAGTCTTGATTGGATTGCCATAGTTTCATTATAAGTCTTGTAATATTGAGAGAAAATCAATGTACTTATCTATTCCTTGATGAATCTCATGAAGATAAATGAATTCATCTGCAGTATGTGATCTATGAGAATCACCGGGACCAAATTTGATGGTTGGAAATCTCATGAGTGCTTGATCAGACATCGTCATGGATGCATACATGGGTATATGCATTGCATTACCTGCTTGAATAAATGCATGTGTTTGTTCAATGAGTGATGGGCGTAATCGAAGCGAGCGTGGATGTATTTCTGCTTGAAGATGTGACTGCAATATTGCAATGATTTCTTCGGGTGAATACTCGGCATTCATTCGTATGTCAATCGTATATGTGCATTTGTCGGGAATAATATTGTGTTGCGTGCCGGCATTGATCATGGTTACATTCATAGTTGTCTTGCCAAGATATGTGCAGGATTTCTCAAATGAATGATTTCTAATGAAATCTATATCCTCCATTGCTTTATACAGAGCGCTATCTTTTGATCCATAGGCGGCATGATTGGCAGTTCCATACACAGTGCAATCAAGTACAAGAAGACCTCTCTCAGCAATTGCAATCTGCATACCGGTAGGTTCACCCACTATTCCACAATCAATTTTACCCAATAATGGAAGAAGTGATTCTATGCCATTAGGACCCGATATCTCTTCTTCGGCAGTAGCCGCGAATATGAGATTATAAGGTAATTCTGCATCAAGATAATGACAGAATGCTGCGAGTAAAGCAACAAGCGATCCGCCTGCATCATTGCTTCCCAGGCCATATATGCGATCATTCTCAATGCATGGTTCGAATGGATCTCTCGAATATCTCTGATTTGGCTGTACTGTATCATGATGTGAATTCAAAAGGAGAGTTGGCAAGTCTTCAGAAAATCGAGAATTTCTCGCATGGACATTGTGAATATGTCTCTCAACAGTAATCCCTTTTCTCTGTAAGAAATCCGCAATGCAATCTGCAGTCCGTTCCTCATTCCCTGAATAGGATGGTATTGAG
Source organism: Bacteroidota bacterium (assembly GCA_041191145.1). Classification (GTDB taxonomy): domain Bacteria; phylum Bacteroidota; class Ignavibacteria; order Kapaibacteriales; family UBA961; genus UBA961. The sequence goes on along the minus strand of JBEEPK010000028.1, from coordinate 24,985 downwards.
ATAAGCAACTGCAATAGTTCTATATATTCTTGATATTGAATCATGAAACTATTCTTGTCCCTTTTGTAACAGTACGATCCGATTGCAAGGAATCAGGACTTGTTAGGAAAATTGTATTGACCCCTGAATCTAAAGCATGAAATGCATTGTCCAGTTTTGGAATCATTCCATGTTGTATCATCCCTTGGCTTTGCAAAATCTCATATTCAGATCTATGAAGAGATTCAATCACGGAGTTATGATCGGATGGATCTGATAGAACGCCGTTTTTGTCAAAACAATAGATGAGTGTTACATCATATGTCTTTTGAAGAGCAATTGCAATCATCGTTGCTATTGTGTCTGCATTTGTATTGAAGAGATTTCCAGATCTATCAAATGTAATGGGAGCAATCACGGGTGTGAGTGGAAATTCTAGTAAATGGTTGAACATGTCAATATTGATAGAGTTAGCATTAATATCTCCTACAAAGCCATAGTCGATATCATTGACAATCCGTTTTTCTGCTGTAATCAAACCTGCATCAGCTCCACAGATCCCAATTGCATTGCATTGCATCGATTGTAAGAGTGAAGTAATTTCTGCATTGATGAGTCCTCTGTATGACATTACTGCTATGTCCAAAGTCTGCTTATCGGTGATTCTTCTTCCTTCATGAAAATGCTGTTGTATGTTCAAAAGCTGTGCATGTTTAGTAGCAATTGAACCTCCTCCATGAATCAATATCTTTTTACCTTGAATCTCTGAGAATTTCATTAGAAATGGAATGAGCACAGATGTATCATTGATGCAATTGCCTCCGATTTTTATGATATATAATTGTTCTTTCATTGAATGGAAGAGAGAATATCAAATAATACAGCTTGTGCAGCATAGATGCGATTTTCAGCCTGACGATGAATGGTGCTTTGCGGACCATCCAGAACTTCGTCGGTGATTTCTAGATTTCTTCGGACCGGTAGGCAATGCATGACTTTGGCATTGGGCGCATGAAGTAATTTGTATTGGTCGAAAAGCCAGTCATTCTCGACAGGTGGCATTGAGCCATAATGTTCAAATGATGACCAGTTTTTTACATAGATGAAGTCAGCCCCTTCGAGTGCTTTCTCTTGATCATATTCAATGGTCGCTCCTTCAGTAAACTGCGAGCTGAGTTCATAACCGGGAGGTTGAACAATAGTCAGATTGCAAAAACATTTCAATGCCCATTCTGCAAATGAATTGGGAACAGATTGCGGCAAAGGTTTTATGTGTGGAGCCCAAGTAAGTACAATCTTGGGCTGTTCTTTTGTAGTTAATTCTTTGATGCTCATCATATCAGCCAAACTTTGCAGAGGATGAACAGTGGCAGATTCCAAACTAATAACTGGAATATGAGCATGGTGTACAAAAGCTTCAATCAATGTCTCTGCATAGTCTTCGGTTTTATTCTGTAAGCCAGGAAAAGCGCGAATAGCAAGGAGATCGCAGTATATACCAAGCATTGCTGCTGCATCTTTGATATGTTCAATAGAACCTGTATTCATGATCGTACCATCTGCATATTCCAATGCCCATGAATCAGCTGTGATATTCACGATGATAGTATTGAGTCCTAATTGAAATGCAGCTTTTTGCGTGGATAATCGCGTACGTAAACTCGGATTAAAAAAGATTAACCCAATCGTTTTGTTTTTTCCAATATGTTGATGAGCAAAAGGATCAGACTTATGGTATAATCCGCGATTAATTAATGATAGAGGATTTTCGCAATCGTGAATATTTCTGAAATGTTTCATTGTTTGCTTTCTCTTAATATGCACTTGCTTTTAATTGAAGTCCTGTATTTTCAGGGAAACCCAGCATGATATTCATATTCTGAATGGCTTGGCCTGAAGCGCCTTTTATCAAGTTATCTATCACAGCCGTGATCAGTACTGTATCTTCATGACATTGAATATGAATGAAGCACTTATTGGTATTGACAACTTGTTTTATATCAAGTTCGGTGTCTGATATACATACAAAAGGTTCATGCTCATAATGTTGCTTGAACAAGCTAGCAATCTTATTGCTTTTGTTTGTTCGCATTGTCATACAACTCAATATTCCTCTTGTAAATGGACCTCTTTGGGGTATCATTCTAATAGAAGGAAGATCCGTCCTGAATTGCTGAATGGTATGGTGAATCTCATGCAAATGTTGATGCTCAAATGCTTTGTACACGGAAAGGTTATTACTTCTCCATGAAAAATGTCCTGTACCACTCAGTGTCATGCCCGCACCAGTTGAGCCTGTAGTGCAATGCACATGGATATCATCAATTGAGATATCTGTATTCAAAAGCGGAAGCAAAGAGAGTTGAATGGCAGTTGCAAAACAACCGGGATTTGCAATAGTGTTGGCTTTTGCAATCGAATTACGGAATAATTCCGGCAAGCCATATACGAAGTTTCTTTCTGAATGTGATTGAACTCTGAAGTCTTGACTCAAGTCAATGATGCAGGTATCCGCTGAGAATAATTCAATGAATTCATTTGCCTTTCCATGTGGTAAGCATAGAAATACTATATCGATATCCGGATTGATTATATCAGTGAAATGTAAGGTTGTATCACCGAGTAAATCAGTATGTGCATGGTATATTGGCTTACCGGATTGACTTCGGCTATAAATAAAATCAATTGTCACAAAAGGATGGTTCAAGAGAATTCGTATGAGTTCTCCTCCTGTATATCCGGCGCCACCAATTATGCCCACTTTCTTAAGCATCATTATCTCCAGCATGGATAGTGCGATGAATCAGGGTTTGATTACCGAATATTGTAGCAAACCCTTTGACATCATATCCAGACCAAGTACGATTCATTTCGCCATAGGATCCAAATGTATTTGACATCAAATCGAATTGACTTTCAATTCCAAGTAATTCGAATCTATATGGATAGAGTCGTATGAAAACTTTTCCGCTTACATATTTCTGTGTTGAAGAAAAGAAGGATTCGATATCACGCATGACAGGATCGAGCATATGTCCTTCATGAAGCCAAGTTCCATACCAACCGGATAATTGATCTTTCCAATGCAATTGCCATTTGGTAAGAACATGCTTTTCCAGCAAATGATGAGCTTTGATGATGATGATTGGAGCTCCAGCTTCGAAACCCACTCTTCCTTTAATGCCGATTATTGTATCGCCCACATGAATGTCGCGGCCAATACCATATGGTTGAACAATTGCATCAAGATCACGGATGCATTTTAGAGAATCATTGAGAGATTGACCATTGATGTCAATTACCTCTCCTTCATGGAAAGTGAGCGTGATATCGATTGACTCATGAGCTGAAATTGGCGTTGGCCAAGCATTTTCGGGAAGATATTCACTTGATCCTAGAGTTTCTTTGCCTCCGATTGAGGTTCCCCATAAGCCTTTATTGATGCTATATGCAGCCTTTTCCTCGGGAAAGTCGATTCCATATTCTCTTATATATTCTATCTCCTCAGCGCGGGAGAGTTGTTTGTCACGAATAGGTGTGATAATGGAAATATCCTGATATATCTGTCGAAAGATCATGTCGAATCTCACTTGATCATTTCCTGCCCCCGTACTACCATGAGCTACTGTATCAATTCCAAGTTCTTTGGCATACTGAGCTACAGTGATGGCTTGTACAGCTCTTTCAGCACTCACGCTCAGCGGATATGTACCATGTTTCAGGACATTGCCAAAGATGAGATATCGAATGCATGTTTCATAATATTCACGAGATACATCCTTACAGACAAATGAAGCGGCTCCTAGTTTATTAGCCATTATTGCCAGATGTTCCTTTTCGGATATGGTGAAAGAACCGGTATCAACAGAAATTAGGTGCACTTCATATTGACATTCATGTTTCAAGTAAAGTGCGCAATATGTCGTGTCCAGACCACCGCTATAGGCAAGAAGAACTTTTTTCATGCTGATTCCTCTTGGGCTTTATCAGGAATTGAAATCTCAACCATTTGTGGTTCATAGAGCATTGCTGTGCATAAGCAATTCTTACTACTCTTGCTTATGAGTATTGGATGATTCACACAGCTTGAACAACCATTCCAGAAAGATTCATCGGAAGTGAGCTCGGAATAAGTGACAGGTCTATATCCGAGATCGGAATTCATCTTCATGACTGCCGCACCTGTCGTCAAGCCAAATATCTTTGCCTCCGGATATTTGTTTCGCGATAGTTCAAATACCTTCTTTTTGATCTTGGTTGCGATGCCATGTCCTCTGAATTCTCTTGAAACAATTAATCCAGAATTGGCCACATATTTACCATCTTCCCATGTTTCGATATAACAGAATCCAACCCAAATGTCATCTTCAGTAAGAGCTATGATGGCCTTTCCTTGCTTCATCTTATCTTCGATATACTCAACAGTTCTCTTCGCAATGCCGGTACCTCTGATCTTTGCTGAAATCTCAATCTCATCGCAAATCAAAGGCGCAAAATGGAAATGACTGCTATCTGCAATATGTACTATAATTTGGGTCATTAGTCTGAAATGAATGTGAAAAGCAAACAAAAGAACTGCAAATATAGTACAATGCAGATAAAATGTCTGCATTAATAAATGGTAATAGATAAATGTGACAGGAATTAGAGAGCTTGTAGATTTACAAGTGAGTTCGAAGTATTACTCTTATTGAGGAAGGGATTCTTAGAGCAATATCATTGTATGTCGGGAGAATGAATATGATTAAGGCAAGCTTAATATTGTATAGTCATTCATGAGAAAACTGTTATTCTCCCAAACAACTGTTCCATTTGATTATTACAATAGTAAGTATTCAAAGAAAAATGAAATCCGGATTATACCCTAATAATCCGGATCTATATGCATCTTACATCAATCCCGAATGATGAATGTACCGGTGTGTATAGCATTTCCATCTTGACTGAGGATATACACGAATGTTCCGCTTTCTAAAGTGGAGCCCAAATCATCCACTCCATTCCATTGCACATGATATTGTCCTGGTTCAAGCATAATACCTTTTGATATGGTCTTGCGAACCTTTCCTGTGAGATCCAATACCAAAAGATCATATGTTGCAGCTTTGTAAATATCAATAGGGAAGACCATATTTCCATTGGATGGATTGGGGTATGGTTCATTTCTTAGATATTCATCATTCCAAAACATGGGTATACCGGTGCTCAAACTATCATAGCATTTATTCGCAGGAATAGTATAAGTCGCTGCGATATCTTTATTCTTACGAGAGCCGGTTTCATTTTTGGGGAGATAAGCTCTTACATATTCAACTTGAATCTGAGTAGGTTGAACGCGAATGCGCATATGGCCGGAATTTGGCAAGATCTCTCCATTGAGATAACCATAATCTTTGGCAGAATTCACTCCGGAAAAATTAGGGTGACTAGGTTGTGGACATTCTTGATAAATCAAACAATCCATTTCTTGCTTTGCAAAGAAGTGATCATGGCCATGAAAGAAAATGGTTGCTTTATGTTCGCGGAGTAAATCCTTGATTGGTTTATACCAGCCTGGTCTATTTTGTTCAAACCCACGAGTACCATCAAGATTGTTCCCACCCCATTCATATAATGAAGCGAATTCAATACCTCCTCTGCCGAGTGGATTGCCACCAACGAGTTGATGAGCCATGATGAATTTGAAAGTGGAAGTGCTTTGTTCGAGTGATTTTTTCAACCAATCATATTGTGTTTTCCCAAGAGTCCATCTCCATCCGTTCAAACTATCAGGTTTCGTTGTTGTATACCAATATGGGTCAAGTACATTAAATTGTGCATCACCCCAAGTGAATGAATAATAATTCTGTCTTTGTCCAACATATTGATGGACTATCGTATCGCCGGTATAAAAATCATTCGGATAAGGATTCATGAAGAATCGTTTCCGTTCATTTGTTGACCATACGGCAAAATTATCTCCACCACTTTTCAAATTCCAACCTGCTTCTCCCTCATGATTGCCAAGAGCGATAAATAAAGGGACGGAGTGATTGATTTGTTCATAATATGAGCGAAGGAGATTGCAACGGTAAAGAATGGTATCTTTAGTAACAACCTTCTGGGCATTACCTAACTTATCTGTCATTAGAATATCGCCTAAATCGAACATCAAATCAGGCATGTCTGTTAATTGATTTTGCAAGCATAATGCATATAAAGCTGTATCGCTCTGAACATCCAAATGTGGATCTGCCTGAACAACGAAAGTGAATGCTTCACCAGGCTTCTTAGCAGTTCGAAATAAGCGAGTTGGCTGATTGAAAACCTCACCCTTTATGGTATCGATTGTATATTCAACTGAATATGAATAGTCCTGTGATTCCTTCAAATCATCAATCAACATTTCAATTGGTTCTAGTTTATTTGCTTGTCGCCATGGAATGGATAGATCTCTCACAAATACTGAAGTACCATATTTCACTCGGACATATACATCTTGATCAAATGATAGTGATATCATTATTGAGTGATTGGTGGGTCTACCAATCATTTCTGATCGAACAACTGATTGAGCATTGAGAGTGATGCTTCCCAAGCATAAGATAAGTATGAAAATGAATGATTTCATTGATGGACTGATAGTATTAATGAATGATGAGAACTGATCTTGAAGTCGTGGATAGTGTATTCTTTTGCACTAACATATACTGACCTGAAGGCAGATATTCAGTTTGCAAAGTAGTTCCTTCGGCTTGCGCTACTATATTGCCTAAGATATCGATTAATGTTATGAGAGTGCTATTTGAATCATCATATATAGTAATTGATTTGTCAAAAACTGATGGCTCAATTTTTTCTTCTATCGGATTATTATCTAAAATGCCAGTTGCTGATCCTACTGTATATGAGAAGGCAATATCTCTATTATGAGGTCCAGCTATAGCAGTATCTGCTGGAAGAAAAGCCGTTACATAGTCGACTTTGACGCCTTGTGGTGAAACTGTTACAGTAAGATGTCCTGATCCCCCAAGTGTATCAGATACATAGGCATCAGCATTAGCTAATTTACCGATCTCATAGGTAGAATCAGAAGGCATAGGGCATTCTTGATAGGTCACACCATCAAGTACTTCATGTGCAAAAAGATGATCATGTCCTTGGAAAAATATATTTACTCCATTGTCTACAAAGAGTTGATGAATGGGCTTTCCCCAATTAGGTCTATACTTATCAAATTGATAGCTACCTTTCGAATCATTGCCGCCCCATTCAAATAGTTTAGCATTTGTAATAGCACCTCTACCTTGACCTCGCACATGATGAGCAAAAACGAATTTGTATTTGGAAGTACTTTCTTCAAGTGTTTTTTTTAGCCAAGAGTATTGTGGATAGCCAAGAGTCCAGTTCCAATTTTGGGGTTTTGCTGAAGTATCACATTGATCACGATATACATCAAGAACAACAAATAATGCATCACCCCATGTCCATGCATAATAGTTTTCAGGTGTTCCAATACCATATGCTTCTTCATTCGTATTGCCGGAATAGAAGCCATTTGGATAGGGATTGGGATAATAGAATTTTCTCCACAGTGTACCCCAAACAGCAAGATTTGCACCTGGATTTTTGAGGAGATAATAATCCATTTCTCCTTCATGATTACCTAAGCAAAAATAGAAGGGGATGGAATGACAAATATTGCCAAGAAATGGTCTATAATCAAGATGAAGATCTTGTAATTCTTTTGATGTGATATCAAATGGATTGTGATCATCACCGAATGTATCACCTAAGGAAAACATGAAGTCAGGTTTCTCTGCTGCCTGATTCGCAAGACATACCTGATAAAGACTTCTCACACCTTTTTTGTCATAGAGATGTTCATCAGCTTCGATTGTAAATTTGAATGTACTTCCTTTTGCCCTTTGTGTATGAAAAGTATATTCAGGAGTGACTTTATTGGCGCCATTTACTTTGTACTGCACTCGATAATAATAGCGTGTATTGGGTTGAAGTCCGGTAAGATCCAATTCAAAGGGGATACCCGCCTCAGCTTGAACTGTTTTAGAAGTATTGGAATAAATGCCCGGTGAGGTGCCAAATTCTGCATATAATTCCATGGAAGTATCCATCATGATACTTGCAGTTATGGATGTATCGGTGGGCCTGCCGAGGATGATATTTGGTAATTGGGCAATCACTGAGTTTGTCCATGACACCATAACACAAAAAACAAAGAGGAGATATCTCATAATTGTATTCACACATGATTAAGGGCAAAAAACTTCTCATTAGACTATAATTATTATTGTTGGTTTAATTATTTACACTTTTTAACACTTATTTTGACTTACGTAATTGACACTAAGATCAAACAATGCTCTCCGATGGCAGCCGTGTGCTCTCCGAGCGAAGCCGAGGAGAGCGTACACCAGGAGAGCATATCCCAGGAGTGCGAAATCAACCCAACTTCCCCAATTCTTACCTTTTTTTCGCCACTCAAAACCCTCCTCAAAAACCACATTGCATACATCTCCCATAAAACCGGTAATTTGAAGTAGAGTATTTTCTACTGCTCAATTCATTTTGTAATTAACTCATAAAACCATTTATCATTTTTGTCAGTTTTCAATCTTCCATATGATCCACGGGATTATAGCGATTCCATCATGGCGCGCATTTGGCTTACAAGTGCGATTGTCTTATTGCCCTTTTTTAGTAAGTCTACTGATGCAGGGATTGGCTTATTGGAAGTGATGATTGCAGCCTATTATCATGGCTCACTCATATTGTGGTTTTTATGGCATTTGCTGGTGAGACGAAGAAAGATATTCCGCAATGGTGGAGATGTATTGTCCGGACTCTTTTTTGCGGCATCATTTTTTAGCGTTATCGTTTCCTATGGAAATGATGTCGAGCCGATGCAATGGATTCGTAGTTGGCAATTACCGGTATTAATACTCTTTTATTTCCCCATTCGCGAGCATTTCAGAACCAGGCAACAGATACTCTATCTGATTATCTTGCTATCGCTTGTATTTGCCGGTTTTGGTCTGTATAATTTATATGAATACAAACAAGTGACAGCGAAGTTTACATATGGGTATGAAGTGCTGTATAAGGGTGTTCGTAATGATGCTTCCATGTTTGGTGCGGCTGGTATTATAGCATTGATGATGTTCATCAGTATGAAAAATATCACCGGAAAGATTATTTCAATATCATTTGCAACGCTCTATATTCTTGTCCTTATGGCTTCACTAGCCAGAACTTCCTGGGTTGCATTCTTGCTGAGTTTATTTATACTCGTTTTTCTACTCGATGCATCAAAAAGAAGATTGCTGATTGGTACATTCACTGCATTTATTGCAACTGGTATTTTTGTGCTCATTACTTTTTTTCCAAATGCTTCGGAACTTGCATTCACAGTTGTGGAGACGAGATTGTCCAGCAGTGTGAATCTCAATACCGATAAATCATATCTTGGTAGGGTGCTAGAGACCCAAGAAGTCATGCGGGGAGTAATGAATTATCCACTAGGTGGCAATGGATTCCAAAAAGATCATCTTCGATATGATTTGATTCTGATGGCACATTTGCGTGCTGTGTATTCCCATAATGGATATTCAGGTTTGATGTTCAAAGCGGGAATACCATTGGCCGTGACATTTTGGCTAATCATACTCTATCATATCATTACGGGTGTTATAGTGGCTCGAAAAAACAGACATGATGCACTCATTCAAATCTTGTCCCTTGGGTCAGCCACTGCATTAATTTGCTATAGCATCACGAATTATGCAGAAGGTGTCTATGAATCCAGGTCCGGTCTCATTACCACTGGATATCTCATTGCCTTGATTGGAAGTGCTCGTTTATTGTGGGAAAAGGAATTGATGGAACGCTACATTATAGGTGTAGAGAATACAGAAAAGAATCAGGAAATTTCTCTTCGGGAGGAAATATAATCACCAGATGAGTAGTATCGAAGAAGGTGGAAATTAGTCTAGTCAAGAGCTATTGGGTACTTAGGGTTTTTATAGGGTTTGATAAATTCACTCTTGCATGATATATTCAAATCATTAATTTGTGTCGGGTCTTGTAATTATTCAACGATTTTGTAAGTATGAATTATTGCAAGGGGATAGATAGAAGGGAGAACTTATATGCAGATAGTAGATTCGATAGGTAACTTCCAAGTTTAATAAAATGACACTGTTTGGTTCTCTCAACAATTACTAGAGATTTAGTTATTGAATTTTGTTACATAAATTTCCTAAGGGATTATATGAAAGGTAAAGTACTTTCTCATTTTTTTACCAATCTTTTGTTGTTAATAGTTGGTTTAATTTGCTTGAGTGAATCTAGTTATTCACAGTATTACGATACGATACTGGTTCCCGCGAATTCTGGTGCCGTAAAAACATCAAAAATCCTACGAAAGGGCTACAATTATAAAATCACAGTTAGTGGTACCGTCTCAATTTGGAAATCATGCACAGCAAATGATACAACTCCATGCGGAGTGGATCCAATGTATGTTTGGGCCGTGGACTCTTCTGAAATAATAAGTTTAAATTGGCCCAAAAGAGACTATACGATTGATACTGTAATTTATGAAGGGATGAATTTACCAAAATGGGTAGGAGATGACAAAGTATATCCAGATTCGGTCGTACTGGAAGGATCCCCCGGGCTTCGGATTCGCCTCTCTCAAGATTTGGGTCTAAGGATTAATAATAATCCACTTAGCCTACAAAACTATAACAATAATCATGTCTATACATTTAAGAAAGTCGGTGATGGTAACCCTTTAGAATGTAAATTCTTGGATTCTTCATCTTATCAACAGTCTGGTAGTGGAAGAATAGGAAAATACAGCGATAACTCTGGGGAATTTAGAATAGAAATTGTAGAGGAACCTGTCGATTCTTTTGTCGTTGACTTTTGTGGTGATCCGCAACTTGATACTCTGAATGGAAAAAAAGGGATTCGAATAAGTGCGAAGTTGTTGAAAGTAGATAGTACTACAAATGATTATCTTCAAATAAAACATAAAGAGCTAGCAATTTATGAAAATGGGATTTTTATCTGTCCGGATTCAACCAAATGTGAAGAAAAAACAGATTCATCATCAATAGTGATGCTCTTTGATAGATCTGAAAGTATGACAGGCAGTGTCTCGCCTAATGACCCAACGAGTAAAATCATAGCTGCAAAAACATCTGCAACCAAGTTTGTACAAAATCTAACATCTGTTGACAAGCTAGCGTTATTTTCTTTTGGAGATAATGTAACAAGAGATGTGTCTTGGACAACAGATCATAAACAGGTTATTAATGCAATTGGTGGAATGGACAAAAGATACGGTGCAAAAACACCTTTATACAAAGCTATTGATGAAGCCCTGAATTACCTTTCAAAGGAAACAGCTAATAGAAAGGCGATAGTTTGCTTGACTGACGGAATTAATAATATGGAGCCAGATTCTGTTATGCAATTGCTGAACAAAGTTAAGACAATGAACGGCGTCCCACCAATTTATATTATTGCTCTTGGACTAGACAAGTCTAATTCTGAGATAGCCAGTGCAATCGATACTTTAAATATGCTAGCTGTGGAATCAAAAGGAAGAAAATACGAATCATATGATCAGTCAAGTTTGGATGATATATATGGATTCATAAATTCAAAAATACAAATGGAAACATGCTGTACAATTTACTACAGTGTTCCGGACTGCCAAGAGGGTAAAGGAGATACTGAACGAACTGTTAGTATATATTATAATAATAATGGTAAAGTATCATTCGCACAAACCAAGTATAAAACTAAATGTTCTACTTATTTAATCAAGAATGAAATCATGAATAGTCAGTTGAAGATGAATTCTGCTCCAATATTGACACGATAATGATTTTAAGAAAGTTAGTTTAAAATTGATAAAGTAAAACATTAACAAAGAATACCATGAAAAATTATTTTACATATGCATCTGGCCTATTGAGCTTGTTTATTTTTATTTCACAACAATCATATGCCAATTTTCCTCAGAAGTACAAGGTCTTAGCTAAAGATCAAAGTCCCAAAAAGTCTTTTGTATCCGAGTTAGGAAAAAAATATTCAATAAAAGTGACGGGCACTTATTCTCTTTGGCCACAATATAATAGTACAGGTGCAGATGCAGTGTGTGTATATGCAGTGCCTGCAGCGATTTTAAATAATGGAATGTGGCCACCAATTAAAGACGGTGTAAGAAAACTTAGAGATGATACTTTACTATTTACCGACAATAAAGAATATTTCTCAAGAGATAGTATGAATACTTGGACGACAGCTCGTTCAAATGTGAGAATCAATCCACTTGTACATATTGGGTTTAGATTTGACAATAAACCAATTCCAATTAACCCATTTAAGTATAATCAAAACAATACCTATGAATTTGAATATACTGGTACCGGTAAGCCATTCGAGATGGTTATACTAGATTCATATTACTCAATACCTGATGAAAAAGTAGTGTCTAAATACGATGATAATTCTGGGGAATTAGAAATTGATATTGATACAGTAAAACCAGTAGTTCCATGCTCTGGTCCTGAACTGTCTCCAATTATAGTCTATGACAGCACGAAGAAAAGATACGATACAACGTATGTCGTTAAACTTGGCCTTACTGTCAATCAACTCGTAGCGCCAAATGAGATTAGAACAAATAAATACTTATCAAATAAATTGGCTATTTATGAAAATGGTGAGTTCAAATGTCCACTTGTGGAATGTAATAAAGATTCCATAGAACAAGACCTCATTGCTGTATCAATGATTATTGATGAATCAGGTAGCATGAACTTTCCAATTAGTTTGACGGACTCAACAAAACGTCTAGATGCAGCGAGAAAATCAGCAAACTCATTTGTTGACGGATTAAGTAATGGCGATGAAGTAATGCTCCATACTTTTTCTGACTTTTTAACGAAAAGAGTAGACTGGACTACAGACAAAAAACAGGTTAAAGATGCCATTGATGCAATTATTCCAAAGTTTGGCACCTCTATGGAAAGTTCACTTATTCGAGTCCTACAGGAAGTCGAACAAAAGAATTCGTTAAAGAAGTATATAGTATTACTAACCGATGGTGAAGATACAGATGATTTTACGTCTATTTATGATGTATTTGAAGCAATTGAAGAAAATAAACAGTCAGGTGAACCTGTGCCAATATTTACAATTGCATTGTCTTTAATAGACACAACGGCTTTGGATAACCTTCAAGAGATTGCAAAACGTTCTAATGGGAAGTTTTTCTCTGCTAATAATACAGATTCACTTTCTATGATTTACTCTAAAATTTATAATATCATTGATACATCTCGATGCTGTGAATTTACTTATGAGTTGGTAGGTTGTAAAGATACTGAAAGAGATACAGTCATAAGGAAAATTACCATAATGTATCCTGACAAGGGAATTGTTGATACAAAAGAACTTACGTATAAACTGGATTGCACAAAAAAAACAACAAGTGTATTAGAAAATTATATTTACAGTCAAGTTGATGAAATACGAGTTTCTGAGCTCAGTCCAAATCCAACAAGTAACGCAGGTTCCATTGCTTATGATATTACTGAATATAGTAAAGTGAGTATTGCCTTATTTGATATCAATGGAAATATGATTCAACAGTACTTGGATGGCAATCAAGATGTAGGTCATTACAGATTGTACATAGATTTACAAAATCATGCATCTGGAACATACTCTTTGGTCGTAACAGTCAATGATAAGCGTGTTATAAGGAAGTTTGTACTTAGTAAATAATTTTGATTAGAATAGTTGTAACAATGCAATGTTTGAGCATTCTAGCAATGCGTAATACATGAGATTAAAGTCAATGATAAGGGCAGATTCTACAATCTGCCCTTTTTTGTGTGATGTGTGAAGACTTCTTCACACTCTGACATCGCGAATAACTAAACATGTACAAGAAAAATTATTGTTGAAAAATCTATATGTAATTGAAAAATATAGATTTACAGAAATATTGTGAATTGTGTTGTTAATTGCCTCATATCCTTGGCATCATTATTGAAAAAGGAATTATGTCATGCATATGAATCCCCCTGAATATGTCATGCAATGAAATTGGAACTTTTAATGGGGGCCTGTTTGTCAGGCATTGATATACACAATTTGTAGGGCACATTGATGTTTACTAAAACACATGTTATGCGACTCTTGCTACTCATCATGATTCTCGGTGGCTTTGAATTGCAAGCACAATTTTCGCAGACTTTAAAGATAAAGGCAAATTCAGGTATACCTGTTTTGTCCGAACCTCTTAAAAGTGGAGTTGAATACAGAATCACAGTAAGAGGTGAGTTTTCTATTTGGCCTGAATATCTCGGTAATGGAGTGGACGCAGGTTATATCTATGATGTTCCGAAAGCACGCATAGATAATAATCTTTGGCCTGCTGAACGATATATAAATGTAGGTACTGGAGATACCATCACAGGAATTCCTTTGCCCGCCTGGGTGGGAAATTCACAAACCTTTCCTGCTACTGCAGAACAGCGCTCTGTATTCCCATTCTATGAATTCAATTTCAAGAAATGGACAGGATTCAGAGTTGATGGTGAACCATTAATGGATACCGATTATGAACCAGTAAATCATCAATATCAATTTCTTAAGATTGGAAAAGGAAAGACACTATCTTTTTCAATTATTGATTCATTACTCCAGCCACCAATGGAGGATCCTATTGCTTCATATACAGACAATTCAGGTGAATTGACTGTTCTCATCGAAGAAGTATTACCATTCAATGTCAATATCTGTTCTTCGACTCCAATTCTGAATGCCGATAAAAAAATGAAAGGTATTAAGGTTGATGTATCTGTAATTGCAGATGATACGAATAATGTAAAAGGTAGGAAGAACATATTATTTGACAAAAACCAAGTTGCCATTTATGAAAATGGAGCATTCATTTGTCCAGATACTATCTACTGTAATAAAACAGTAGAAGCTGTTTCTATAGCAATGGTTTTTGATAGATCCGGCTCAATGAAATTTGACGTAAGTGACACTGACTCATCAAAGACAATAAGAATCGATGCTGCAATGAAATCCGGTGCTGAATTTGTTAATAATCTCGGTGCAAAAGATGAGATATTACTTATCTCTTTTTCAGATTCAAATGACATAGAAACAGATGTAAACTGGACATCGAACAAGAAAATGATCACTGATAAAATTACTGCTTATGCAAATAGACTGGGAAATTCTAAGACCGCATTGCATAGTGCATTAAAAAAAGCGATAACAGAAACCGAGCTATATCAAAATCGAGTTCGTGCTGTCGTTGCACTCACTGATGGCGCAAATAATGTGGCACCAGAGAATGAACAGGAAGTGATTGACGCTCTGCCAAAAGCCGGTAATATTCCAGTTTTTATTATTGCGCTAGGTATGGACACAGTCTATAATACATCGCTCACTGATCCCATTTTGAAAAGAGATGATTCCTTGAATGTTCAAGACAATAGAGCAGGTCTCTTCAAGATGAAGAGAATCACTGATGCTTCAAAAGGGCGTTTATTTCTAGTTACACAAACAAAAGTATTGGATTCTATCTATGCATTGATCAGTAATGGCATTCGTGAAGAAGAATGTTGCACTATTGAATATAAGATCAAAGATTGTGAAAATGATTTGGCAGACACCGTCCGAACTGTGGTGGTTTATTATCCATATCAAGGTGGAGTTAGTGCACAAGCCATAACGTATAAAACAAGTTGTGCTAAGTCATTTCTCAGCAGAAGAGCCTCGGGTGATCAATTATATGAGAAATCGGTATTCATCAAGCGTGATAAATCACAAATCTTGGTTCCTGTTTCTTTAACAAAGAGTGAGCAAGTACGAATTGATTTGATTGACAAATCAGGGAAGCGTATCAAGTCAGTCTATCAATCTCGTATGGCTAAAGGTGAGCATACCATCGTGGTCAAAGCGAAGAATTTACAAGCCGGTGAATATATAGCGGAAGTTTTTGTGAAAGGGAAAAAACTTTCACAGCATGATATCACAATTCAGGAGTAAATATCATGCTGTTTACCTCAAAATCATCAAATACGAGAAGAATCATGAAAAGTGTTGTAACATATTGTTTTTTATTGCTTGTATTCGGAGTGATTAGCAATGAATCCTTGGCTCAACCTAATATAAAAGCAGACTATACAGTTCCTGCTACTGATGGATCCATTATCAGCACATTTGTGACGAATCCCTCAGTTATATATACCGTTACTGTTCAAGGAATCTACTCGCTCACGAGTGAACCCAATGCAGTCAAAGGTGATGGACTGGCAATTTTTTCCGTTCCAGCCGGTATCAATAGTCAAGTTTGGCCATTTAGAATATTCGATGTTAATAATGTAAAATATACGATTTATCCTCTGCCTCTTTTGTTTACGAATGATACCACTTATCCAACTGAGTCACAAAAGATTGGAATACCTGGCTTAAATAAAGCGACAAGATCTTCCATAAATGCGGCAAAACATCTGGGATTTAGATTCGATGGTCGCGTCATTCCATTCCTCGAGTATAATGCATCTAATAGATATCAATTTCAAGTGAATGGAACCGGAAAACCATTCAAATTGCAAATTATCGATTCAGTTCAAAGTATTGTCCTAGAAAGAACCCTTCCATCATATATTGATAATTCAGGTGCTCTATCGGTCACAATCGAAGAAACAGTGGTGCAATTCTGTGAAGAACCAAAGCCGATTTATGATAAAGACAGCGTACTAATAGCACTTGACTTGTCTATCGGCGTATTTGTAGATGATTCCACTTCCGTTTCAGGTAAAACGAATATTCTTTCAGAAACAACCGATTTGGCTGTCTTTCATAAAATTCGTTCTTCAAAAGATTCAGTTGGATTGACAATTGACAGTTCATTCTTTTTATGTCCTGAAACAATTGAATGTGCAAAGCAAAATGAACGAGGCGTTGCTCTTGCAATGGTCCTTGATCGATCAGGAAGCATGCTCGATTTTATCAGTCCTGTGGATTCTCGTATTCGTATCACAGAAGCAAAAGATGCGAGTACGCAATTTGTGGACAGACTCGGCGACAAAGATGAAGCTATGATCATCTCCTTTGCAGATGAAAGTAGAGTGGATCAGGTTTGGACAAAAAATAAAAGTGCTTTGAAAAATGCAATCAATGCTCTCGTGCCAACCGGATTTACTGCCATGAATGAAGGAGTTATTCGTGCAATCGATTCCATCAGAAAGCATCCAAATCCCAATAGAGCAATCATTTTGCTTTCCGATGGAGGAAATAATCGTTGGCCCGAATTCAGTGCAGTTGTCGATAAAATAAAGGAAGACACGATCAATCCTCTACCGATTTACTCTATTGCATTTGGACTTAACAAGAATGATCCACTCGATCTTGCAGGTTTGAATGATTTGAAAGAATTGGCTCGATTGACAAGAGGGAAAACATTTGAAGTGTATTCAGCAGGCTCTTTGGATTCCGTGTATAAACAATTGACAAGAGAAGTTGTGAATGATCGATGCTGTGTTTTGCGAGTACCAATTCCTCCTTGTGCAGGTCCTGATGACACACTTCGAACAATTAAAGTGTTAATGCCTGTCAATGGAAAAGTCGAAATCAATACGATTACATATAGACCAAATTGTTCAAAAATCAAAGATACTGTCATCTCATCATTGCATGATTCCAAAGTATTTGTCTATCGTGGTGAAGATGCACAACCAGTGTCAGAACTTATGCCTAATCCAAGTAATGGTCAAGCAACTCTTGGTTATGAAGTTTCCAGATATGGAAATGTCTCAATCGATATATATGCACAAGATGGTTCATTGGTGCGCTCAATTTTGAATGCACCACAAGATCAAGGAAGATATAAGATTGCAATCGATATGACAAGTGAAGTTCAGGGATATTATTCAGTGATCATCAAGATTGATGGATTGACTATAATGCGTCCAATGATCATCACAAGATAAAAAATCAGTGAGAAAATAATACGGGTGGCTCGGGGGAGCCACCCATTTATAAACATCTTAGGGTATAATCATGCGTACATTCGTACTGCTCTTCATTGCGGGAATATTGGGGATATGTACACCAATCTATTCGCAACAAACCATTGCCATTTCTGTCTCTCCTGCAACTGCTTATGCAGGCGATATAGTTACTCTCATTCCTCTGAATGGAGCTGTTTTCAATACAGGAATAGGTAGGAAACACAGTATTTCGGTGGGAAATATTCCAGCAACCATCAAATCTGAATCACAGAGTCAAATCAGATTTGAAATCCCCTTCATTGGACTACACGGTAGTCAATTAGTGAAATATTCATTGGATGATGGACCTAGCGGCCAAACTTCCATTAGCATTATTCCCGGTAAACGCGATGTTCAGGATTTGCCATCGGGAAGTGAACCCGATCCATCCAAGCAATATGGGAAACCGATTGAAGCAGGGAAGAATCCAAAGGGGCTTCCAAGAGGACCTGTAGTGTACAATCCTCCGGGGGGACATACCAATTCTCCGTATTCGAATTGCAATCCTATGCATGTAATTGATGGTGCATTTTCGGGCAAAGTTGCCGGTGGAAAATATGAATGGAGCGATATCACTCCAATGAAAACACGCTTTTCAAATATCTATGTGGATTATTGCGCAGAATCCGGCATCATGTATTTTCTAAATGATTGGGATTGGACTAGCATTGAGCCTGATAAATCAACATGCTATGCATATTTTGAAATGTCCTCAGGTAATGGAGAAGAAAAATGGGAAATCCGCATTTACAATGATAAAAACAGAGGAATCTCCGTAAAAAGAAATGGTGTTGAGGTGTCTAAGAATAAAGATATTGTTATTGGTGGCGCTTATTCTTTTTCATCTTCACCACTCTTCGATTATAAACATACCATCTATGAATACGCTTTACAAGTGAAACCAGGGAATTTCATGATTCCTGTTTTGTCAAGTCCGATTCAAAGTCTTGGACCTTTAGTCAAATGTAATGATACCGGTTATGCATTGGTGAAAGATCCATCCTATTATCATGGAATCATGAATGATACTGGAATCGTATTGCGCAAGGATGAACGATATGTACCGCTGGCTGGAGCTGCAGGGCTTGCAACTGAGCCAATGGTGATTGCTGGTACACTCGGTAGAAATGGATCTTCATTCGGTGCAACAGGCGCTGTAGGAGCCAATCCGAATTGTCTTTCAAAACATGAAGTTGATGGTAAATTCACAAGGTTTCCCGATAGCTCGAAAGAGTGGTCTCAAGTCAAAGCAGCTCGCGGAAGATATTCCGATCTCTATGCTGATTATTGTGATGGTACTCTGTACATACTCAATGATTGGGTACTAGGAAGCGAAGAACCAGATAAAGAGAACTGTTATAATCTCTTTGAATTGACCACCGGTGGAGGAACGCAACATTGGGGGATTTATGTCTATCATAATATTCGAAAAGGAATTCGTGTATTCCTCAATGGACAGGATGTTTCAAGCGATACGAGTATAGTAAAAGGTGGTAAGTTCGGTATGGATAGTTCCGCACGAGATCCAAAACCACATACCATTTATGAGTTTGCAATTAAAGCTGATGAAGGTGCATGGAAGATGTTTTTCTGTGATCCGGGTCCATCCAGTTTCTGTGATAATGATTTGCCGAATGTTGCGAGAAGTATTCAATCTTTTCAAACTGGTTTCTCAACAATCGGAAGTACTTTGATTAGCAAGCAAAATCAAGGTTTCTATGGCTGGGGAATAATTGCAAATCCAATTAGATCCACAATGCTAGATACAGCAGTATTCGTCCTACGCACAAATGACAATACTTCAGATTGGGGTGGATCTAAGTATGAAGTAAACATATCTTTATACGGAGATTTTGTGAAGCCAATTGATGTGTTTATTGCACCTGATTCAACTATTGGAAAGAAAGCACAAATCATCTCTAAGAGAGTATCAGACAATTCCATTTATGCATTAATCGATTCACCTAATGGATTTACCAATATGGGCGAACTGCTTCGTGTGAAATATGCCTCAAGAATCGGTATGCGAGATACAACTGAAATAAGGGGGAATATCCAACTTCGAAATAGTGGAAGGGTAATGAGAACCGTTCCTGTGGAAACAGGATATATTTTGAATGATGGATATGTGATTAGCAATGCACAAGATTTTCGCGCCAATATTTTGCCAATGACTAAGAAGGAAGGTGATTATCTATTGATTACATTTTCACTGGACACTCCGGAAAATGTAAGTATTCGTGTATATGATGAATTGGGAAGATCTCTCAAATCATTAAGCAAAAAAGGGTATTCAATCGGTGATCATAGCGAGCAACTTCCAATTAGTGGTCTACAAAAAGGGATGCTCTATGTAATGCTGACAACAGATGACGGAAAATCAGTTACAGTGCCATTCCTGAATAAAGAATAATTGCAGGGGAGTTCGTACATAAAGGGACATGTCACACTGATGACATGTCCCTTTTTCTTGTATTAACACACTATCCTACCCATACATGCGTCAAAGCCGGCTCACTTGAGAGACAAACCATGATTCATTTGGCTGTAAACATCGATCATGTTGCCACCGTAAGAAATGCCCGTGGCGGCATGCACCCCGATCCAATAGAAGCGGCAAGACAATCCATCCATGCAGGTGCTGTCGGTATTGTGTGCCATTTACGCGAAGATCGCAGACATATTCGCGATGCTGATGTAATTGCTTTGCGAAAAGAACTCAATACAAAACTTGATCTCGAAATGGCGGCGGAGGAAGAAATTATTCGCATTGCCGAAGATATAAAGCCTGAACTCGTGACCATCGTACCCGAAAAGCGTGAGGAGTTGACAACTGAAGGTGGACTCAATATCGCCGCTGATCCTCAGAGATATGCAGATCTCGTGCAAAGAATGCATGATGCAGGCATTGAAATCAGTTTTTTCATTGAACCTGATGCAAAACAAATTGAAACCGCTCATAAAATTGGTGCAGACATCATCGAATTGCACACAGGTACTTATGCCGATGCATTTGGCGCCAAGTCTGAAGAGGCTCTGTCACTACTCATAAAGGGCGGTGCAATTGCTCATGAACTAGGTCTTAAAGTCACGGCAGGACATGGACTGGACTATCATAATATCACTCCAATCAAATCCATACCAGGTCTTGTGGAAGTCAGTATTGGTCATGCACTTGTTTCTAGAGCAATATTTGTAGGTATTCCACAAGCTGTGAAAGAGATGATTACCTTATTGGAATGAGCTGGCTCTAAAGCTTTGATCTTCATTGTAATTGATAATAAATGTTCAGCGATTCCCAATATTGATAAAAAACATTGTTTCATGTTTTCAAAAAGATGAAACTATCTGTACCCTCGCTTCGTTTTAACCTTACAAAATGTTTTTGCAGAACTTGTATGAAGAGAACTAGTAATGCATCAACAATCTTTTCCAATGATTCAATTATAGTGTAACAATCATCACCATGCAATATATGATCCGCACCTTTCTCGCGATACTTTACATCACAAGTACATTTTCTTCATTATCTATAGCGAAAGATCCCGATCCTGCCGACATGGCATCAATTTCAGGTTATGTCGTTGATGCAGAATCCAAAGAACCACTGATTCGTGTAATGGTGACGGTAAAAGACACGAAAAACGGAGCATATACGAATAAGCAGGGTTTTTTTACACTCCGCTCAATCAAACCCGGAAAAATCACATTGAAAATCTCCGGTATTGGCTATACAGCGATGCTTCAGGAATATACACTCAGCGAAGGCGAACAAAAAAAAGTAAATATCAGACTCAAAAAAGGCGATGTTCTCGCAGATCAGGTGAAAGTTGAAGCAGATCGTGAAGTTGAAAAAAGAGAGATTTCCATTTCTCGTGTGAATATCCCGATGGAGCAGCTCACACAATTGCGCATCGGCGGCGAAGCAGATGTATTCAGAGCATTGCAATTCCTTCCCGGAGTATTGACTTCATCACAAATTTCAAGCGGACTCTATGTGCGCGGCGGATCTCCTGATCAGAATCTTGTTCTACTTGATGGCTCAACAGTCTATAATCCCTCACATTTGTTTGGATTTATCTCCGCATTCAATCCTGATGCGATCAAAGATGTTGAATTGATCAAAGGTGGCTATCCGGCTGAATATGGAAGCAGACTTTCGGCAGTACTCAATCTCACGCAAAAAGACGGTAACCGCGATGAATATGAAGGCGTGGCATCACTTGGTTTGATCTCTTCTCGTGGATCATTTCAAGGACCGATCGGCAATGGAGCCTTTTTCCTTGGTGGCCGAAGAACCTATCTCGATTTGCTACTCGGTGCATTACCCGAAGATCCAAATGAACCACTCCCGAATTTCAATTTTTATGATTTGAATGCGAAAGTCACACAAGATTTGGGTGAGAATGACAAGATATTCTTGAGTGGTTTCATGAGTGCGGACAAACTCATTCTCGATGCTCCTGGAATTGACTTTGAAGTTGGCATTGGAAATCGAAATGGAGCAGCTCGTTGGACTCATATTTTCGGAGATAATCTTTTTACTTCCGTCAATCTTAGCGGTAGTCGATATGTCAATGGTTTCACGGGAAATAATGGCGGATTCAGTTTCAAAATTGAAAATACAATCATTGATTATACTCTACGCGCCGATCTCGAATGGTTTGCAAGTGATGATCTGACAATTAAAACCGGCTATGAGGGAACATCCTATACATTCGGTTATATGCAGAATTTTACGGGTAATGCGGATACGGTGGCACAATCGGGAACAGTCAGTGAAGGCGGTCTCACGAATTTCACTATCGGTGATTATACCCATGCATATTATGTACAAGGGAATTATCAATTCAGCGATTTAGTCTCCCTTCAAACCGGATTCAGATTCAATTATTGGGATTCGAGTGATGTCTTCACAATCGATCCTCGATTCGCAATACGCTATCAATTACAAGAAGACATTGTGTTGAAAGCATCTTGGGGTATATTTCATCAATACTTGAGACTAGCAACACAACCTGATTTCACATTCTTCGATACATGGCTTCCGACTGATAATACAGTTCCAGCCAGCAAAGCAACACATTATATCTTCAGTGTTGAAACAAAGCCTTTTGATGGCTATGACATGAATTTCGATTTCTACTATAAAGATTTGAGAAATATCAGTGAATTGAGGGTGAATAATACACAAGGTAGAACCGTAAGCGATGTCTTTTTCACTGGCGATGGCGAAGCATATGGAGCCGAATTCTTTTTACAGAAAAAGATGGGTGCTTTCACGGGATGGATTGGATATGGCTTGGGTTATGTATTTGGTCAATTCGACAGCGTGAATCAAGGCAGAGTGTTCCGACCTAAATATGATAGAAGACATGACATCAAATTGGTTGGTATGTATAAACTTAATCAAGATTGGGAATTCGGAGCAACATTCACTTTTCAAAGCGGTCAATCATATACAGGCGCAACATCTCGATTTGCAACTCGAAAACCAGGTGAGACAATTGACTCACCTCAAATCGTTCCGGGTGATCGCTATGGCTTGAGACTTCCCAATACACATCAATTGAATTTCAATATAAATTACAATACCACCATTTGGGGGCTTCCGGCACGTGTGATGATTGATATCTTTAATGTGTATTCTCGAAGAGATATTTGGTTCAGATTCTATGACACATCAAAAGATGTGACCGAAGTAACAGATGTTCGACTCTTACCAATTCTTCCCACTGTGGCTTTGGAGGTAAAATTCTGATGAATAATCAAATCAAACACATAATTCTTGGACTCTTCGCCTTTACGATCCTTGGTCTCGCAAGTTGCGAAGATCCTGTGGCTTTTGATTATATCCCTGAATATGCAGTAGAAGCATATCTCCTTGTGGATGAACCAATTACAGGCGTGATGATTACAAAAAGCCAACCTGTTGCTGATACATTTGTATATGAAAACAGCATTGTTCGAGATGCCAAAGTGCATATCATTCGCGATCAAAAAGATACTCTGAAATTGCAGTTTTATCCTTCGGGTCGTGGAGGAGAATATCGTCTTCCTGATTCTACTTTACTTGTCCAACCATCCACGAGATATGATTTACTCGTAGTATTGCCTGATGGAAAACGTGTGACAGGTACCACTTATACACCCAAAAGAGTTGAATGGATCAATGCCCCAAGAAGCGTATTGCAATATCCTGTGGATACTCTGAATCTCATTGCCCCTGATTCGCTTTCAATCACTTGGACACCAACTGATGGCATTTCAGAATACTTGATCGCAATTACTTGTCTAGATACAATCGGTTATGGACAATATCTCGATCCACCGACTCTTGACAGCAATCGAAAAATCTTCCGCTTTTTCCGCCGAAATCCGGATAATCCACGACTAAGAAATCTAACTCTCTATGGATTTATCCAAGGCACGAAAGCTCCCGTCGTTTGGACCGCATTCCGTTGGTATGGCAAACATAAACTCTCCATTTTTGCACCTGACCCCAATTTTGTCAAATGGTTCAAAGCGGGTTGGGGTGGCAATCAATATGATTATCGTCTTGCGAGCGTGGAAGGAGGACTTGGCGTATTTGCCTCCGGCTCTTATGTGGAAAAAGAGACATTTCTGTTGAAAAATCAAGAATAAGAATATGGGTCTGAGATATGTGTACAACAATGCATGTTTCAGACCCTTCTTCATTGCCGGATAACCCTTGAAGTTGGTCAATATTTTGTATTTTGACTCATCAAAATCAACTCTGACAGGTGAATGGCGATGAGAAAAACCCTCCATATACTGCAGATTCTGCTGTTTTTCATGATGATTGCTCTTCCACAGAGCTCCATCTTCTCGGCAGAGCCATCTCATTGCAAGGTTTCCATCCCCAAATCTGTCAAAGGAAAAGCGGG
>JBEEPK010000027.1:0-20988 GCA_041191145.1 Bacteroidota bacterium | reverse complement strand
GGAATCTCAAGCACATAAGACAGAATGGCTCGAATCACACTTGCATGTGTTGAGATCACGACTGTTTTATAATTCTTTGTGATGATATCCTCAAAGAAGTCTTTCACCCGCAAAATCAGTTGTTCATAAGATTCACCGTCGGGAACGGAATGAAATACAACATCACGCATCCATTCCTGAAGCTCTTCTTCATCGATCTCTTCCCATTTTTTTCTTTCCCATGCACCAAAATTCAAATCAGACAATCGATCATCCTGCATTGCAGGTCTTTTGCTGATGAACTCTGCCAGCTGAATACAACGACGGGTCGGACTCGAAAAATACACTGCATGCATTTTATCGGGCACAAGCTTCATTGTATCCGAAGCTTCTTGCAAAAAACTTGAAGCTACAGGAATTTCGGTTTGACCATAGCAAACATCATTATCAACCGCTACAGTTGTATGTCTTAAGAAATAGAGATCCATCATTTCACCGGGAAGAATTCAATGATGTGCAAAAATACCATAATTCTTACCTTTTTGCTGATAATCTTGGTGAATTGTATAATCAATCAGCATGAATGATCATACATTTCTTCTCTTTTGCGCCTGATCTTATAGAAATACCATAAACTCCATGCGGTAATCCATTCAATGAGATGTATTGCTGATTACCGGAAAGCCTCTGTTGTATAATGATATTGCCATGTGCATTGATTATGTGCAATTCGGCATCGGAAAAGTCACAGATGGAAGCAATTGACAGTATTCCACCATGAACTACAATATTCGCATGTATGTCTTCCGTATCTATTGAAGATGCCATATCAAGAGGAACGATATTCAAGACTGAATCAACTGCATATTCACCCTTCTTGAAGGCATTGCATACCCATAGATTTCCACCGATCAATGCCATTCCTTCTGCTTTTCCATGGGTAGCTTTTGCATCAAGCATCGTTCCATCATCCAAAGAACCAATGCGTATATCAGATGCATATGTTGAAATGAATACCTGATTCGTATTGGGGTCTATGATCAGTTCTCTTGGTCCATCATATCCTACTGTACCAACCGGAAAACTCCCGGGTAATAATTGATTTGTTACAAGATTAATGGCAAAAACTTCATGCGATCCATTCATGAGAACGAGCGCAAGTTGATCCACAATGTCGAAATGATTTCCGGTATCACCTAATTCAAATGTGGTAATAGTAAATGGCATTGTCATGGTGGGAGTTGGTAGCAATCTATGTAGCGTGGAATTCTTGCCCCCAAATGTTCCCTCACTCAAGACCAAGTATTCCAAATCCCCTTGAGTATTTCTGAATGATCGAATGAGTTGAGGATTAATGCCAACTTCCGTCATTGCAATCACTCGTTTCTGTGCAATATCAAAAATAGAGAATGATCCTTTGTCGGTAAATGATGATTTATGAGAATAAGCAATATACTTTTCTTGTTCAATCCCATTTTCGATTTCAGTAATGACATGAACTGCTGTTATAGTTACTTTGGGATCATCAATGCTGATGAATGATGTATCAATCAAAGATGCAGTTTTAATATCAAATACTTCAATCCGATTTCCTCTGGGATGATACATCTTTGTAGAGGAAAAGGCAGGTCTGAATGGAATAGTAAAATATCCTTGTTGCATCACTATAGTTTGTACTTGGCTCCCGGTGGAAATATCATGCATTACCCAAGTGGCTGGCTTTTCATCGGCATTTGCCTCATATATGCCATCATAGTCTTTATCATCACCATTGCAAAAGACATGTACTATATTTCCGGATGTATGAATTGCCAATGGCTGATGTCCGGTTGGAACAATGGTGGATTCATTTGCCGACAGTACAGTGACAGCGAAGAATACAAAGAGGAAAGAAAGGTGTTTCATGGAAAGCTCCTTTGCAATTCCCCGAAAGAAAGGAGATTGATACATACGCGAACATCGATGTGTTCAAGCATGATCAAATATCCATCTCATTCGTGGAGCGCGAATGTTGTCAATGAAGACAATGATGTAAAAACATGAGGCAGGTCTCCTGACTTTCCATCTATGATGGTTCACAGTTGCGCCACAGTACCCGAATTTCACGGGTTTCCCTATTCTCCTCTCAAAAGAGGCACCTCATGATGTAAAATGTATATCAATCAACAGAAATTTGTGTCTTCTGAGATTGAATGGTTCGAAAAATACTATATCCGAATGCAATCACCAAACCTGCACACATTGTCAGAAAAGCGAATACAAGTCTTTTGGGTGAGATCTGTTTTCTGGGAGGAATACCAGCTTCAATAATTTGTATTGCCGGAACATCTCTGATTTCTTGAATATATTCTTGCGTTCTTTGAGATTGTAAATATGCATTGATCTGCTCCATGATTTTGATATCTCTCATCATGGTGACATATGTCTTTGACAATGCAGGTAATCTGGAGAATGGGATGGAAAATGCATCGCTTGATACACCCCCATTTTGCACTTTGGAATATTGACCTCTCAATGAGGCAACTTTCTTTTGCAAAAGCGCTATGGCAGGCGCATCAGATTGATATTGTTGTTCAGCAACTGATAATTCAATTTGTGCTTTTGATAATTCGGCACCGGCAGCAACGGCGCTTTCCACAAGAGCTTTTGCTTGATTCTCCAGTTCCAATACTTTATTCTGTTGTTGAAACATTTGCATGGCTTCATAGGCAGAGTCAAGTGAAACACGATTTTGAGACATGAGCGTATCGATGAATATTCTTGCTCTTCTTGCAGATGTCATGCTCTTGTTTTTAATCAAAGCATCAATACCGGATGAAGCTTTATTTGCAATGATGGAGGCCATGACTGCAGCATGTCTTTTCTCATCTGTACCAGGAAAGAATGATGTTGCCCATTGAGCTTCTATAATCACAATTCCACTTCTGCGAGTATCAATGTTTAATGCTTCTTGAATAGCTTCTACTTTTTCTTCTTCGGGTATTGCAGAAAAGAGGGCGAATGTATCAAGCGCTTTGGATTTCACAATGGATTCAGCGAGTGATCTTGACAAAACAATCTCAGGAGAGAGAAAACTGTTTTTGGCATCAGTGCCGGGTATCATTCCACCTAATCCTCCGGGAAGAGATCCGGATAATAGTGAAGCTAAGCCCATTCCAGAATTTTTTTGATCAGCTGGAAGTACCATTACTGTGGAGAGATATGTATGCGGTATCACATAACTCAAACCCAAACCAATCAGGAGCGAAACGAAAGATATGATAAGTATGCTTTTTAGTCGCTTTTGTAGATAATCAATCAATGTTGGAGATTCTGATGTATTCATTGAAATCACTTTGATTGTTGAGATAATGTATACAAAACACCAACGACTGTCACAATCTGTGCGGTAATAGTCAAGGCCATGCTAAGAATCTGTGTGAAAGTCACTTTGGACTCCGGAATCTCAGGAACCAAGATTTGATCTCCGGGCTGTAATTCATATTCATCATCATCAGCGATGAATTGTTCGCCTCTCTGCTTCAAAATCAATGTTTCATCTTCATCTGCACGAGTGGAAAATCCACCTGCTGATTTGATATAATCAAGATAGGAAAATTGAGCATTGAACTTGATTCTACCGGGGTTCTTTACTTTTCCGAATACATTGATGAAGTCTTTTTTTCTGGTGATATGTATAGAGTCCTCGTGCTCAAGAGGCATTTGAGAAATACCTTTTGACTGTTGAGAAGAAAAATCAACAGCAATCATACCACGTATCTCTCTTTTCTTTTCCCGCATGAATGCTTTTTCTCTTTCTGAAAGTGCATCCGGAGGAAGAGCCATCAATCTCCAATATTCAATGTCATAAATATTATTGTCATCACTTTGTCTGATCAAAAGCGAACTCTGAGGATATGCTTCTTTGGTCAAACCTCCCGCTCTTTCAATCAATTCATGAATATTCACGGATTCCGGATCAATTGCATAGCGTCCGGGATTCATGACTTCACCCGTTATCGAAACAGTATGCGGTTTTCTCCATTCATATTTCTTACGAATTGCAATTCTGTCACCGGATTCTAGCGAAAAATCAGAATCACTTGCACTGACAAACCATGTTTTGATAGTTCTATTATCTTCATTGAATCTTGAAATCTCAATGGAATCTATTCGAGCTGTTTCGAGCAATCCACCTGCTGATGCAATCGCAGTTGAAAGCATTTCACCTTCTTTAAACTCGAATGTTCCTGGTTTTCCAACCTCGCCGCTCACTTCATAGGTCAAATTTGAAGATTGAGCCGGAACAAATATCACATCCCCTCCATTCAAGAATGGATTTCCTGTTTTGTCACCTTTATAAAAGAAATCATGCAAATCAACAGGAATTGATTGAGTTTTAGAAGATGAAATGGAACGAGTAATGATAATTTTTCTCATTGATGCATCATACATCAATCCACCTGCTCTATCGATGATTTCAGATACTCTGTCTGCTGGAGTGGCCGGAATGATTCCCGGTTTTCGAATGGCACCTCTCACAAACACTTTAAATGTGCGCATTTTTCGAAGTGATAAAGAAACCGATGGAGTTTTTAATACTTTCATCACTTCCGCACTTACCAAAGATTCCGCATCCAAAAGAGATAAACCACCAATCCTTATGGCGCCTATACCAGGGATGATGATTCTTCCATCGGGAGATACAGGTATGTCCATATGGGAAGGAACTTCTGGTTTATACAGAATCGGCGCTATGAAAACAGTCAAAATATCATTTGGTCCAAGAATATATTGAGCCGGGTCAATCGGTGTTTCAACTAAACCGAGTGTTTCTTTGGAAAGAAGTTCTGCTTTTTCGATGGCGGTGGTATCATATTCTCCCGGTTTCATCATTCCGGGTTTAGGCAGTTTGATTGCTCCAGTAACCTGAGCAGTGAGAATATTCCCTTGGAACAGGAATAAGGGTAAAGAAAGGAGAATGCAATACAAATATTTCATCATGATCATCGAATGCTTGGTCTTGTGAGTCGCATGGGAAGGAATTCCAGACCATTGACTGCAACTTTGGAATTTGGTAAGGAATTCGTGAAAACGAACTCCGTACCAAGGCTTTCGGTCGTAAATATACATGGTTTTGCGCAACCTATCTCAATTCTGATGGTTTTTCCTTCTGAGTCAATTTTAATGAGTTCTTCCACACCGGGCACTGCTTTAATAGTATCTGTTTGCATTAATATTCGCTCACCATCACGAATGAGAATACCTTTTTGAGTATAATCGAATGTGATTCCCGGTAAAGTTGAATCACCTTTGATTGTTTTTCTAAGAATCACTCTTAGCCCATCGCCTTTTAATACAGAAGCATTCATGAGTAAACGAAAATCTGTTATTCTTGGAACAGAAAGCGCCACTCTGCCATCTTCTTTCAAGACATATCCATTTTCATAGACAATATCGACTGTTTCAAGCGGAGATAAGACTTGTCCCAAACAACGAATAAAAAAACCGCTTCTCCATTCAAATGAATCGGGTGCAGGTGGCAATAAACTATCCAAATACTCCATGCATCCGCTCAAAAGAACCATGGAAGCAGTGAATCCTATCAAGTATACACGCACTATATTCTTATTTACCATAGCGCATTTCATCCTTGTAGAATATCCTGTCATACAAACCTATTCCCAAGCCGATATAATAAATATCAAAGTCACCAAGCGTATTGTATGTTCTATTGAGTTGTGCTATTTGAGAGCCCGAAGAATAACCTGCTTGCAAAAAGGCATTGATTTGCTTACTGATTCGGAATGCTAATTTGGCTCCCATGTGCACCATATTTGTGGGATAATAATTGTATTCTAAGAAAGGCTCCACGAAAGCATCATTGGAGATCACATTTTGCCAATATCCTATTCTAATTGGCAATATTCCTATGCCTCCCTCACTATTGCCAAAGAGCAAGAGATTAAAAAGTGAAGTTCCCAATGTGAATTTGTTATTACCCAAAGGAATAAACATCGAAGCCGGAGCAATTCGAGCTATGATTCCTTTGAAGGGAGTATTCGTGTTTGGATCAAAGAATGGTTTTTCTGCATTGGAAAAGGCACCCATTACACTTGCCAATCCAATTTGCCAACCGGAATGATCATGATATTTCCATTCTTTTTCGGTTTCGGGTACGCGATTGAGGAAATCAAGAAATGAAGTTCCGATTCCGGCATAAGGGATATAGTTTTTAGCAATGAATGGAATTGCAACACCTACATATGTACGAAGATTCATTCCACCAATGGATCCCAAATCACCGGAAACGCTGATATTGACATAAGGATCTGGTATAAGAGAAAAACCAATTGCAGGAGTTATGGCCACATATGGAATCGTTTCTTTGACAAAAAATCGCTTCCGAATATAGATTGGTGCAATGCTATTCAGTGTATTATTTATTGTATTGTCACCAATGATGGATTCATAATAATGCATTCCTAAAGTCCAGTCGGGATCATCATTAAACCAACGGAGTCTCTTCTCCATGATTCCAATACGATAAATTGCACCTGGGAAAATATTGCTGGTCGATTGGGTTCTTCTATCATAGTCACGATTGAAATATCCAAAGATTCCTAACAATCCTCCATTGAGTGAATTTTGAATGGAACCGCTGCCAACAATCCCAATGGATTCAAATAACCCTATGCGAATAAAATTAGGATAATCCCTCGTCGTGGAAGAATCAACTTGCATCACATCTCTTCTCATCTCCACGATACGCGAAGTTGGATAGACTATACCATTGTCTCTTTGACCAGGAGCATTTCTTACGGCATCAATGATTGCAGTATCGCGCAAAGTTCTGGTATAAATATCCTTCTCTGTTCTTGTTATCATCTCATCTATTCCACCCATATTGGTGAGACTTGAGCATCCGAACAAAAAAAGCGAAAGGATTGCTATGAGAATTGTTTTGAAGAAGTTTTGGTTCATGAATTGGATCTCTATCATGCTACTGTGCATTGCATTGTCAAATAATCATCAATCTCGGCCGAAATGATATCTCCGGGATATAATGGACCAACACCTTCGGGAGTTCCCGTGAGGATGCAATCGCCGGCTTTGAGATGAAATATGGAATGACAAAATGCAATGAGTTCATCGAATGATCTTTCCATATTGCTTGTATCACCTCTTTGTCGAAGTTCACCATTGATGGAAAGCGAAAATGTGAATTGAGGATATGTGGTAAATGGTAATATTGTCGAAACCGGAGCCGATCCTGCAAAACCTTTGCTTATTGCCCATGGCTCACCTTTCTCTTTGGCAATCTTTTGAATATCCCGCAAAGTCAAATCCAGTGCAATCCCATAACCTGCAATGTATTCTTCGAATCCAGTCTGCTTTCCGATTGGTATATCATGACCAATCACAATGGCAATTTCTACCTCATGATGCATTTCATTGGAAAATGTAGGACATGTCAGCACTGCATTTTCAAATGGAATATAGGCAGTGGAAGGTTTTAAAAACACAAGTGGTTTATCAGGCACAGATGCGCCCATTTCTTTTGCATGTGCTAAGTAATTTCTTCCGATGCAATAGAAAGTTCCTATTGGAATTTCTGCTCCATCCTTCAAGGTGAAATTTGTTAGGCTTTGTATATTCATCATTCAAATTCCTGAATCTTGTCTTGCATTTTTTTGGGAATTATATTTTCTTCTATCAATTCTTTTGAATCGGATATTTCAGATGAATCCGCCGGAGTGAATCCAAAACTCTTTAATCGATATTGCATGCCAGGTTTAGAATACACTTTCTGCATCATCCTGCCCCATATTGGAGCGGCGGCTTTCCCACCTTGACCATACCAACCGGTGAATTTGATTCGCCTATCATCAAATCCGACCCAAACACCTGCGGCCAATTGCGGAGTAAGTCCAACAAACCAGGCATCGGCATAATCATTGGTTGTACCGGTTTTGCCGGCAGCATCATAAGAGAAAAATGATCGAATGGAAGAGGCCGTGCCACCCGTTACCACTCCACGCATCATTTTCACCATAGCTTTGGCAACATCAGATCTAAGAGCATCTACCAAATTAACTTGTCTGCTTCGCTGATAGATAATCTTACCTCTCTTGTCTTCAATTCTTTGAATGTAAACTGGATCAATACTGATGCCATGATTGAGAAAAGTACCAAAGGCTGAAGTCATCTCAAGCGGAGTCACTTCTTCTGCTCCTAATGCAAGTGTCGGGAATGGATCCAATTCAGATTTTATTCCCATTTTATGTGCAAGGGCTATGACTTCAGAAGGTGAAGTATGCTCGGTTATTAATCGTGCGGCAACGGTATTGATGGAATAGCGCAATCCACCTGAAAGTGAAATGGGTCCGCTGGAAGAACCGCTTGGACTCCAAACTCCACCAGAAGGCAAAGTATAGGAAAATGGTCCGCTTTCAATGGCTGATTCAGGAGTGAGTCCATTCAACATGGCACTTGCATAGACAAATGGTTTGAAGGAAGAACCCGGTTGTCTTTTGATTTGAACGGCATGATTCAATGTATATCTTGAATCACCGGCCAAAGCAAGTCCTTCAGGTGAAGAGCCAACCATTGCCACAATATATCCGGTCATGGGATCAATCACATTCACTCCGGTTTGTATGGTCGTGGCTTTGAGTTTTACAGAATCAATAAATTTTTGATTCTTCATTGCTTCTTGCATCATTTGTTCTTTCTTTGCAGGATCTGATACACTCAGATATTCCGGTTTTTCCATGACGGCTTGTTTAATGAGTGAATTGAGCAATTTTTGCTTTCCTTTCCAGCTCCAATTCTTCCTAAATGTCTCCTGAAATCCCGCAAGATGTTCTTGCACTGCTTCATTGGCCGCTTGCTGAATGCGAGAATCAAGAGTGGTGAAAATCACAAGTCCATCTCGATAGAGATTGTTTTCCTGCAAATTGAATTGATCATCCTTTTCCAATGCCTGACGAATCATCTCAACAAAATGCGGGGCAATGGATTCCTCTTTCATTCCGAGCCTTCCTCTATTCAAAAAGATGGGCTGTATGAGAGATGAATAATATTGATCTTCTTCCAAATACCCCATGTCCGCCATCATTGAAAGAACAAGATTCCTTCTTTTCAGGGCTTTCTCATAATTCCCAATGGCTGAGTAATTTTCAGGACCTTTTAACAATGCAATCAAATAGGCACATTCTGCCGTGGTAAGTTGGCGAGGACTTTTCTTGAAATACAATTCCGATGCCACTTGAATTCCATAGGCACCTTTTCCGAAATACACCGTATTGCAATACAATTCGAGAATTTCTTTTTTGGTATAGGTTTGTTCAATTTTAACGGCAGTTATGGCTTCTTTGAGCTTTCTCGTGATACTTACTTCGCGATTCAAGAATAGATTTCTCGCAAGCTGTTGTGATAAAGTAGAAGCACCTTCTTTTGCTCTGAATGCAATAATATTTTTCACAAATGCTTTGGCAATACGCATAGGATGAATGCCCCAATGATCATAAAAAGCACGATCCTCAGTGGCAATCAATGCATTGATCACATCTTTAGGAATGCTGTCATATGGGATATTTGAGCGTTTTTTGATGAAAAACATATCAAGAATCTTTCCATCCGAACTCAATACTTTTGTTGCTAATTCTTGCGGTGGATTCTCAAGTTGGTCAAATGATGGTAGTTCATCAACAATAAACATAGAAATATAGAATGTCATCCCCAATAATAGAAAGAGGATTGCCCCGATGCTGATCAAAAGTAATTTCTTTACAGTCATATACATTCATCCGACATGATGCTAAGTGCCCGAAAATAATGACAAAACTACAAAAAAGCAGTGACAGACTCCATAGTCAGAAACAAGGAGAACATGGACTTTGCTTGGTGAATCTTCGGATTACCGCTAACTTTACGCAGTTAATCATTCAACCTTGCGTAAATCCATGGCATTTCCTTGTATAAGAGGCCATCATATTCATGATGGTTTATTGAATTCTGACAGCATCATCATTGACCTGGGCGGACATAAAGGCGAATTCAGTTCGATAATCAGTGAACATTATCATTGCATGTGTCATGTGATTGAAGCCATGCCTGAATTATATGCATCCATCAAGCAAACTGAGAATATTCGCACATATCATTATGCTGCTTCAGATTCAGATGGAGTTATGTCTTTTCACCTTTCTGATAATCCGGAGTCGAATTCACTTATTAGAAAAACAGATAACCATGCTCAAACCATAGAAGTACCAACAATTTCAATTCCATCATTTCTCAAAAAGCATCATATTTCAAGAATTGATGCTTTGAAGATGGATATCGAAGGTGCTGAAATTGCAGTATTCAGAGGCATGTCCGATGAGCTTCTTCGCTCAATACAGCAGATAACTGTAGAATTCCATGATTTTATTCCTGAAATGCACATGGAACAAGATGTGCTGGATGTGATTTCAAGACTCGAATCTCTGGGATTTGCCTGCATCGTGTTTTCTCGACATACCCATTTTGATGTACTGTTTCTCAATACGAGAAATGTATCTAGCCTCGATATATTCATGGCAAGAATTACAAAATACATACATGGAATCGGAAGAGTGATCAAAAGAAATTTGGGTTTGAATACGGATCACTGATACGACAACTATTGTGTTTTCAATGCCTTAGGTGTACTGTTAAAAGAATTTATATAGTGTGGGAACATGTCAATATGTGACTATGTTTAAGGAGATGTGAAAGTATTTCGATACCCATCCCGCTTTCACCACAACAACAAAGCCCCGAATTCGGGGCTTTTTTTATACGATTGGAGGTTTATCCAAGAGTATCAATCCTTCCGTTCGATCTCGGTGATAGCCGATTTCCCAGTCATTTTTGAATAATATCACTTCTCGATCAGCATCATCAAAAGCAAAAGTCAATGTTGCACTCATGGGTTTGACGCCCCCGCCAAGCCAGCGCATTCTTGTGAATGGCAATCTGTCCAATTTCACTTTTTCATTGTATTCTGATTCCATTCGAGCCTGAAACACTTGCAATTGAAGCTCACCAACTGCGGCTATAAGGGGAGTTGGAGAATGATGTGCATCGCTGAAAATCTGCACGACGCCTTCTTCTCCCAATTGCTCAATTCCTTTACGGAAACTCTTGCTGAATGATCCTGAGGCAGGAAATAATTTCGCAAAAATCTCAGGAGCAAATCTTGGAAACTGTGGAATTGTAAAATCAGGTCCTGTTGTGAGTACATCACCCACGAGAAATGTACCTGGATTTGAAAGACCAATCACATCACCAGGATAAGCCACATCGATGATATCTCTGTCTTGTCCAAAAATCTGAAATGGATAATTGATCTTCACTTCCTTTCCGCTTCTTGGATGCTTTGCTGTCATGCCTCTCTCAAAAATCCCACTCACGATTCTAAAGAAAGAAATGCGATCTCTGTGAGCTTTATTCATATTCGCTTGCATCTTATACACAAAGCCCGAAAAATATGAACTATCGGGAGCAATGAGTCCTGCAGAAGACCCCATACCTTGAGGAGACGGAGCTAAGTCAATCAAATATTGAAGGAAATTCTCAATACCAAAATTCGTGATTGCACTTCCAAAAAAGACAGGTGTGATGATTTCTTGTAAAAAAGCTTCATGTTCAAATGGAGGAAGTGCGGCTTCTACAAGTTCAATCTCTTCAAGAAATTTTGCATGTGCATCTTCACCAATCAATGCTTTGAAACTCGGATCATGTATGCCTTTTGTACTTACCGGTGCTCTGTATTTATTACCCTCTGTTTTTTCAAACAAATGCAATACCCCTGAAGATCTTTCATATACGCCACGAAAACCGGGTCCATCACCAATTGGATAAGTGAGTGGTACTGCCGTGATTCCGAGAACCTTCTCGACATTATCCATCAATTCAAATGGAGAAAGTGCGGGACGATCCATTTTATTGATGAAAGTGATGATGGGAATGCCGCGATCTCTACAAACTTTGAACAACTTCACTGTTTGTTCCTCTACGCCTTTGGCAGCATCAAGAAGCATGATTGCACAATCGACTGCCATGAGCGTGCGATAGGTGTCTTCAGAAAAGTCTTGGTGACCGGGAGTATCGAGGATATTAAGCAAGAATCCATCATATTCAACCCGCATTGCACTTGAAGACACGGAAATTCCGCGCTCTTGTTCAATACTCATCCAATCGGATGTGGTAGACCTATGTTTTCCTCCGGTCACCGCACCAGCGCTACGAATTGCTCCTGAGTACAGAAGCAATTTTTCTGTCAATGTAGTTTTTCCCGCATCAGGGTGCGAGATGATGGCTATTGTTCTTCGCCTTTGAATTTCACTTTGTAATTCTGACATGTTTCCTTCTCATTGTGCCAATAAAGCATCGATTTTCATTGAAGTTTGATCGATGAATGTTTGTTCTTCTGCAAGTCCAACTTCCATGAATCGACCAATCCCATTTTTGTCTAGAATGAACTTGGATGGAATACCGGTCACGCCATATCCTTTTACCATCTCATCTTTCAAGTCGAAAAGAATTGGGAATGTATATGGATTTTTACTGAGGAATGTCTTGACAGATGCGAATCTATCTTCGACTCTTTCCCATACATTGACCACAGCAAAAATCACATCGGGATTGCTTTTATATTTATCATATAATTTCTGCAAACCGGGAAATGAACGAATGCATGGGCCACACCATGTTGCCCAAAAATCAATAAATACAACTTTTCCCTTCCAATCATCAGGTGTGATGGTTTTTCCATCTGCTGTCTTCAATATTCCGGGAACCGGTGGAAGTGAAAGTTGGTCTTCAAGAATCAATTGCTGTTTTGCCTTTGATCCATTATTCTTGAGTTCTGTAATTTCTGGATCATAGTCACCTTTGATCAGATCCTGCTTGCTTAGATACTCGAATAATGCTTTATGATCTGACAGAATTTTATCGGACATATAACCCGTTGAAATGGCCTTCGATGCCAATGCATATGCTTCTTGTTGATTCGAAAGTGCATCAAGCAATTCAATCATGCTTTGATATACTGATGTCATTTGTATCATATCCAACTTATCAGCATATCCATCAGCAACTTCCTTATAAAGTTGCAATGATTTTTCATGATTCTTCATGCGCTTGTACACAAAAGCAGGTGCCAGCATTGCTTCGGAAATCACTCTTCTTCGCTCTTCAGCAAATTCACATGGTGCCCAATACTTTGGTTGCACCACAGATGCTTCATCTTTTGCAAAAAACACGGCTCTTTCAGCCCAACGCAATGCTTCTTTCAGAGAGTCCAATTCGAGAAATGTATTCGCAAGATCAAGAGATGGCGTGGTTGGTAAGGTTGGGTCGCGAAGAAAACGCTCTGTTAACTTTGCAAGTTTTCCCTCTTTCAATTGAACACGAATATAGGATTCTGCAATGGATAGAAAAGAATATGAGGAAGGATATAAACTGATATATCTTTCGGCATTCACAATGAATTCTTCCTTTGTTTTTGAAGAGAATACTCTATTGGCAGAAGATTCTTCAGAGAATTCATCAAGAGGGTGAAGATACTCATATTGCATTTCAACTGAATCTGCCATTTCAGGATTTCCTGTTATGCGCAATGCTTGAGTCAACATCCTATTTTCCGCTTCGGACTCTGTATCAACACCATTCTGAGTCAAGAAAGCAGTCATTGATTTTTTTAAACTATCTCTGTCAATCTGTTTTGCCATGAATGGAAGAATTCTCTCAAAGAAATTCTTTTGAAATGTTGTCAAGGAATAATCTTTATTGTTTTGCAGAATCTCAATCGCCGATGCTATGTTCTGCTTTCGTGCGCATTCTTCGGGGAATGATTCGGAATAAGAAATGATTCTTCTCAGTGTTTGTCCTTCCGGGATTTTCCCATCTTTATCAAGTGGAAGTAATTCCCAGTAATTTCCGCTATTATTATCACTGTATTTTGCACCATCTCCAACTTTCATGAGAATGAGTGCGGCATCAGACTTCGGAACAAATTTTGCAATAAATGATAAACTATCTTTGTTTTTTGCCGTCGGAAATGCTTCCAAAGCATATTGCAAGGCATAGGGTTTTTTTTCGCGAGCAGTATAATTATGAATGATCGCATAGATTTTTTTTGCCTTTGCGAGAGAAGCTTTTGATGCAGTGTATTGAATGATCACAGTATCAATACCTCGCTTGGGCATTGTATTTTGAATCTGCATCGTGCCTGCATTGAGCATAGTCGTCAATAAGAACAATGCTTGAATGAGAATAAAAACAGTTTTCATGGTAAACCTAAAAATGAAGTCAATGGTAATGTTCCTTGTATCACTGATAAAAAATCTTGCTCAGTGAGAATAGGAATATGCAATTCGCGTGCTTTGTCCAGTTTGGATCCTGCTTGTTCACCGGCAATAAGACATGTTGTTTTTTTACTAACCGATCCGGTGACTTTACCGCCTCTTTTTTCTATTTCTTCCGAAGCTTCTTTTCTTGTCAAAGCAGAGAGTTCGCCAGTTAGAACAATACTATAACCAGAAAATTCATCGGTTCTTAATTCCATTTCAGATGGGTCAATGCTCATTTGAAGTCCTGCAACCTTCAATGCATTGAGCATTGTCATTTCATGTTCATCTTTGAAAAATTCAATGAGGGAATCTGCAATGGAATTACCCACTTCTTTGATTTCCATTAATTGATTCAGATCCGCATTTTGCAAAGCTTCAATTGAACCGAAATGTTGAGCAAGAGTCTTTGACATTCCTTCTCCGACATGTCGAATGCCAAGGGCAAATAACACTTTTCGGAATGGTTGTATTTTGCTTTGCTCGATGGATTCCAATAATTTTTCAACGCTTTTTATTCCCCATCGATCGAGGGATAGAATGCTGTCTTTTTTTTCCTGAAGAGAATAAATGTCTGCAATGGAATGTAAAAGACCCAATTCCACAAATTGATCAATCACTTTTTCTCCCAATCCTTCAATATTCATGGCATCTCTGGAAGCGAAATGTTCAAGTCTGCGACGGATCTGCCATGGACATTCCGGATGCATACAGAGATATTGCACTTCTCCTTCGGGATGATGCAATTCAGAATTGATAGGACAAGGACAACTATGAGGGAAGCTAAATTTCGAAGCATCCGGATGTCTTTTCGATGCAATAAATCCAGTGATTTTAGGAATGACATCGCCACCTTTTTCAACAATGACGGTATCACCTATTCTAATATCCAAACCAAGGATAAAATCTTCATTGTGCAAAGTTGCTCTGCTGATTGTGCTTCCCGCCAACAATACTGGCTGAAGTTCGGCTACGGGAGTCACAACTCCTGTTCTTCCAACCTGAAATGTGATATCTCGAAGGATAGTTTCGGCTTTTAAAGCTTCATACTTATATGCGATTGCCCATTTTGGGGCTCTTGCAACGGTTCCAAGAATGCGTTGCTGAGCAATGGAATCGACTTTGATAACAATGCCATCGATGCCGAATGGAAGTTGATCTCTCTGATATTCCCATTCCTTCAAGAATGTAGTCACAGCATTGATATCATCCACTTTCTGGCTATATTGGCTGGTAGGAAAACCCATTGTTTTTAGATGGGTAAGATTTTCTGCATGAGATACATTGGTCTTATCTGTATTTCCATCAAGATAATAACAGACAATTTTGAGTGGTCTTTTTGCAACTTCTTTTGAATTGAGCTGTTTTAGGGTACCTGCAGTGAGATTTCTTGGATTTGCATAGGTCTTCTCTCCGGCTTCTTCTCTGGCTTGATTCAATGCCAAAAATGCGGCATTTTCCATATAGACTTCCCCTCTGATCTCCATTTCTTGATTCAATTCTTCAAATGGAATATGCTGAATCTTGAGGGGTAATTCTTTTATGGTTTTGATATTTGCCGTTACATCATCACCAATTTCGCCATCCCCACGTGTTACGGCTCTTTCCAATACACCATTACGATAATGGAGACTTATTGCAACGCCATCAACTTTCAATTCACATACAAATGGGTGATGTGGATTATCGAGTCCTTGCGTCACTCTTTCATCAAAATCACGAACTTCCACTTCAGAATATGTGTTTGCAAGCGATAGCATTGGTTTTTTATGCATCACTTGAGCAAACTCTTTGAGTTGAGAGCCGCCTATTCTTTGCGTTGGGGAATCAGGTGTGAGGAGTGTTGGATCATGTTGTTCCAAGTCTTGCAATTCTCTAAACATCGCATCATAATCCCTATCACTCATGATTGGATGAGCTTCTACATAATAGGCATGATCGGCTGAATTGATGATCGCGCGCAATTCTTCGGCTCGCTTTGAGGGCGATTGTTCAGATGAATCGGCAGAAAATATGTCGAATTGACTCATGAATCCAAATGAAGGAATTGACATTGAAGTGCAAAATACCTCTTTCATTCATAGGGACAATCATATCCCCGGAATGATCACAATCACATTGAATTTGTAATTTGCGATATGACATATCTATTTCGCATACTGATACTTATGTTTCCACTCGTGGCATTGCTGTCTTCTTGCACTGTGCTGCGCCCCCGTTCTTTATTCAAAGAACCGATTTGTCCTCCACCTCCATCACAAGATTGTTATCCCAAACGCTTCACTGGTCCTGTGTTGGATACCGCATCTCAGGGAAAAGAACGATTTATGAGGATACACTCAGTTGACGGCTTGAATTCTCCCGTGATCGATGAATGGAATATCTCATTTCTCATGGATTCGACTATTTGGAATACTGCTTCTGCCGGTGGAAGTCAGATTCTGAGGTCCATTCGATTCTTTAATGAGAAGTCTGTTTCGGAGATATATACCCCAGAAATGGAGGAAAATGGCTCACTTGGTTTTGTGACTGGAGATTCAAAGAAAGCAATTGCCGCTAGAGTATCAGCCAATGCATATCCTGGAGATGCGGATATCATTGTCTCTGAACTTGCAAAAGATATCGTCAAACCCCTAAACAACATTGAAGTTTCTTCCCTTTTGTCCTGGGAATCGCATCCCGCCCTTTCACCAGATGGAACATTGCTGTTTTTTGTAAGCGATCGAATCGGATCCACAAAAGGTACGGACATGTATGTATCTGCAAAAGATGGCAATGCATGGAGCGAACCAATGAATTGCGGACATATCCTCAATTCACGATGCGATGAATTGAGTCCTTTTATTACAAAACAAGGCAATGTTGTTCTCTTTTCTTCATCAGGTCATGCAAATCTTGGCGGTTATGATATATTTTCTTCCATGTTTGATCCAGAAACCGTAAAGAATGCAGTGAAAAGTAGAGATTCACTCGCTCTCGCGATGGCATTTGAACAGCCATTAAACATTGGCGCACCGATCAATACCATTTATGATGAATTGTTTCCATCATCCCCAAGCAATCGTATAGATACTTTGCTCTATTATAGTTCCAATCAATCATCCCCGTCAGATGATTTTTCCTTTGATATCTTTGTCTATCATCCTGCTTATCAATTTGATACTGTGATACAGACACCTATTGTAAAATGGCAAATGACATCTCCCACACTCAAAAGAGCTGATAAATTGGACCCAAAAACAATTATCACAATCGAAGGTAGAGTATTAGATGAAGAGAATAAGAAACCGGTGAAGAATGCCGAAGTGACCACCACATTATACCCTGAAAATGAAATCATTGATCAGCAAATGACAGATACAGCCGGTAGATATACCGTTAAAGTTGCTACCAATAGACCGGTCAGAATTTCTGCTGAATCAGATGAACTCTTTGAAAATGCTATGATTTACACGTTTTCTATGTCGGATTCCAATGCAGTAATTGCAGATCCTTTGAAATTACCAAAGTCAATTGCTCTTCGAATAAATTTCCCAACCAATGAGTTTAAAGATCCATATCCATTTGTATTAGATTCGAATGGCAATGAAACAACCGTCGGATATCAGCAGGCAATTCTCAAAGTTGCTCAAAATCTCCAACGATTTCAGCAGAATATTGGTTCTTTGGCTATTGTTGGGCATACAGATGAGATCGGAAGCAATGAATACAATATGAAATTGGGACAAAGAAGAGCTGATTTCATTGTCAAGCAATTGGTCAAACTAGGGGTTCCGGTAGGAATGCTCAAATCTGAATCAAAAGGTGAAGAGGCATTACCAAAGAAAAGGTTATCTGAAGATGCCGACACATTCAATAAACGCTGTCGAAGAGTCGAGTTATTCAAGATAATCCGCTAAAAGCGTGGAAAATTCACTGATTTTCAATCCTTGAAATTCCCTAATTTTGCAAACTGATCACCATCAAAAACACGGAGTCACTCCATGAATATCCTTGTGTGTATTTCACAGGTACCCGATACCACAGCCAAAATCCAAGTATCCGGCGATGGCAAATCCATTGAAAAGACCGGCGTCAAGTTCATTTTGAATCCCTATGATGAATTTGCAATTGAAGAGGGTCTTCGCTTGAGAGAGCGATTTGGAGGCACAGTAACGGCCTTGACTATTGGACCTGAAACCTCGAAAGAGATTCTTAGAACAGCTCTTGCAATGGGTGTTGACAAAGCCGGCATCGTAAAAACTGACGATATTCTTGATTCGTATAATGTGGCAGAAAATATTGCCGGTTATGCCAAATCTATTTCGCCCGATTTGGTGATTTTTGGAAGACAATCCATTGATTTTGACTCTTCCGGGATGGCGCCAATGGTTGCGGAAATGCTTGATCTTCCATCGATTTCCGTCGTATCATCTTGGAATATCGAGAATAATGCAATTACTGCAGAGCGAGACATCGAAGGTGGAAAAGAAGTGTTGACATGCTCAGTTCCTTGCGTCATTAGTGCGCAAAAAGGCTTGAATGACCCTCGCTATCCAAAATTGCCGGATATCATGAAAGCAAAGAGCAAGCCGATTGAAGAGATTGCATCATGTCATGGTTCTGCATTGGTGTCTTTGACATCCATGGCACTTCCATCCTCGAAAAGAGTTGGAATGATAGTTGGTGATTCTGAAGCTGAAATTGCATCTGTAGTCACTGCACTCCATGAACAGGCAAAAGTTATTTAATTAATCCGGAAGATTTCACTCATGAAACATATCATCGTTTATATCGAACCAAAAGATGCAAGTTCACTGAAAAGAACTTCCTATGAAGCATTGACAGCCGCGCGCTCCATCGCTGGTGATGCACAAATCACTGCTTTTGCCGTACATGGCAGTGAACAGGCACTTGCAACAGCAGGAAACTATGGAGTGCAATCCGTTGTCCTCGCCAATCATGATCTACTTTCGACCTATTCATCCACTGCTACAGCTGAAGCGCTTGCTCAATATGCGCAATCTGTGTCAGCAGATACAATCATCATTTCCGGAAATGCATCTGGTAAAGAGATTGCTCCGCGCTTGAGCGTAAAACTTAAAGCAGGAATTCTCCCTGATTGCATTGCAATTGCGAATGAAGGTGGCATTGTAAAAGCTACAAGACCTGTCTATGCAGGTAAGGCACATATCACTGTGCAGTCGATATCTTCTCATGCAATCATTGCTCTCAGACCAAATGTGTTCACAGCAAAACAAGAAGGCTCA
Organism: Bacteroidota bacterium; assembly: GCA_041191145.1. GTDB lineage: Bacteria > Bacteroidota > Ignavibacteria > Kapaibacteriales > UBA961 > UBA961. The sequence continues at coordinate 1,400 of JBEEPK010000027.1, read as the reverse complement.
GCAAGTGCAAGCATCAGTTCCTTTGCACCTAATTTGGAAGCAAAGCATGTAGGTGTGAAAGTGACATCCATTGTGAAGAATGAAGGCAGATTGGATGTTGCTGAGGCGGATATTATCGTATCAGGTGGAAGAGGCATGAAAGGTCCGGAACATTTTCCACTCATCGAACAATTGGCCTCTACATTGGGAGCGGCAGTAGGTGCTTCCCGTGCAGTTGTTGATGCCGGCTGGAGACCACATGGCGAGCAAGTCGGTCAAACCGGAAAAACCGTATCTCCTTCTCTCTATGTAGCTTGCGGTATTTCGGGTGCTGTTCAACATTTGGCTGGTATGAGTTCATCAAAATTCATACTTGCTATTAATAAAGACAAGGATGCACCGATTTTCAAAGTTGCCGATTATGGCATCGTTGGTGATGCATTTGAAGTATTACCTGTTCTTGATGCAAAGTTGAAAGCGATGTTGCATTCATGATGCGGAAAAAATCATAGTATTGCATGGCCGTGTTGATACGGCCATTTTTGTCTTGGGGTCATATAATTCGGAATGAAACAATGAATGATAAAATACAAGTCGAGGTCTTGGGTTTGTCCCAAAGTCCGACAAGCAATGGATCCTATGCTTTGATTTTGAAAGAAGTAGATGGAGATCGTAGATTACCCATAGTGATTGGTGCGCCCGAGGCAGGGGCAATTGCCTATGAAATGGAAGGCGTCCATACAAGCAGGCCAATGACACATGATCTGATAAAGTCTATCATTGAAACATTCGATACAAAGGTGACCGAGATTTTCATCCATGAGATGAAAGACAGTACATTCTATGCTTCCCTTCATTTTTATGGGATTGAATCAGTCGTCGATGCTCGGCCAAGCGATGCAATAGCTATCGCTTTGCGCTTTGAAGCTCCGATGTATATCGCTTCTTCCCTTTTGGATCTTGCAGGTTTCTCACTCGAAGAATATGAAGGAAAAGATGACGAGGAAGATGATTCTGATGAACCGGACATAGAAGATACTGAAGAAGAAGAAATCGATTTTTTCCTCAAAGATGGTGCTCAGAAAAAACGCCAACCTTCCATGAGCAAAAAAGAAAGACTCGAATCTGAACTCGAACAAGCAATTAAAGATGAAGATTATGAAAAGGCAGCCAAGCTTCGAGATGAAATTGAAGGCCTCAAATAAAAAGTGTTTTTCTCGAAACGGAATTATCGTATTTTTGCAGTCTTGAATTTCATTCGAAAGAATGATGAGAGTGGCGAGGTAGCTCAGCTGGTTAGAGCAACGGAATCATAATCCGTGGGTCGGGGGTTCAAGTCCCTCCCTCGCTACATATAATCCCTTGTAATCACAGTATTGCAAGGGATTTTTTTATGAGATTCTTCCCCTCGGCTTCGCTCG